>JAEWJG010000150.1 GCA_023386675.1 Actinomycetes bacterium | reverse complement strand
CGGCGGACCCGGCGATGCGGCCCTCCGGCACGAACGCAGGCAGCACGAACACCGGGAAGCCGGACGCCGCCATCAGCCGGGCGGCGAAGGCGCCGGACGCGCCGCCGTCGTCCCCGTCCACCAGGATGACGCCGGGCCGCAGGTCCACCGGGGTCGGGACGGCCTCCACGAGGGCGCCGACGCGGGCCGTCGCGGCGAAGGCGGAGGCCTCCGGGTCGCCGGCGCCGATGAGGTCGCTGCCGAGCACGTCGCGGTCGTGCGTGCCCGCGGCGAGCGCCGAGCGATGGAGCACCCGCGAGGCGACGGGACGGCCGTCCTGCTGCACGGTGAAGCGCGCGTCCAGCCCGTGGAACGCCCACTGCGCCTCCAGCTGCTGCTGGCTGAGCGACGGCCCCGTCAGACTCCACAGCAGGCCGGAGCCGTCGGGCTGGGGGTAGGGGGCGGACAGCGGCTCCTGCGACCACAGCTTCACGCGGCCGTCGGGTGGCACGGCGTACACCGCCCGGGAGGAGAACTCTCCGCTGCTCGTCTGCACGCTCACGTCGATGACGGCGGGATGCCCCGGCTCGAGCCCCGTGAGCTGCACGCCGACCGGCTGCGCGACCCAGTCCCCGAAGCTGCTGAAGACGATGCGCGGACCGCCCTGCGTCCCGGCGCTGCACGCCGAGACGGCGACCGCGGCGGCGGCGACCGCCAGCACGGCCACGAGCCGGCGCAGGAGACGGGAGCGGGTCATCCCAGCACCGCCTGCAGCAGGGCGTGGCCGACCGCGTTCCAGAACGCGATCCGCGCCTGCTCGGTCGGCTGCCCCCCGGTCGCGGGGAGGCCGATGGGCAGACCGGGCGGCACGGAGACGGAGTGATCGGCGCCGTCCGCGTACACCCTCTGCACGTCGAAGGTGGAGAGCCGCGTGGCGACCAGCGCGCGCTGCCAGTCGCACGCGTTCGGGAGGACGGTGTCCCGCTTCCCGCAGCCGATCACGATCGGCCCGTTGATGTCGCCGATCGGCGGAATGGCCGAGCGGACGACGGCGGCCGCCGAGTCGAGGCAGGGCATCCCGGTGGAGTCCTCGAACGCCGGGGCCACCTGCGCGGGCGACAGACAGAGCAGCGCGGGGGTGCCGCCGGCGACGAACAGTCCGCGGACGCGGCCGGGGAAGCGCGTCGCCGCCCACACGGCGAGCTGCTCCGAGGCGCCCGTCCCGTAGACGAAGACCTGGTCGTGCACGATGTCCGGACGCTGCGCGAGCCAGTCGAGCACCGCCTCCACCGTGGTGTCCGAGACGATGCCGGTGGACCGGACGCCATCCGATGCAGACGAGACCGGGATGCTGAGCACCGACGCCCCGAACTCGGCCATCAGCGGTGCGGTGTACCCGGCGGAGGCGCCCGGCGCGGGGTCGTCGAACATCACCACTGCCGGTGCACGCGGGTGCTCGAGGGTGGCCGCGCTATAGAACGTGCCGAGGGGGACGTCCTCGTGGGTCTGGCGCGGCACGCGCGCGTCGATCGCAGGGCGCAGGTCGCGCGTGTAGAGCGTCCGTTCGGAGAGTCCGGCGGCGAGGCCGGACAGCTCGAAGCTGCGGGTGGCGACGACCCGGTCGCGGTCCACCGCGCGCATGGTCACATGGCTGGTGTCGCGCATCCACTGCCGGACGGCCGCGGCCTCGCCCAGGCGAGGTCCGCGGAGCGACCAGAACAGGCCGGCGGAGTCGGGATCGGTGAACGGGGCCAGCTGCGGCCGCTCGCGGGCGAGGTCGAGCGTCCCGGACGCCGGGACCGTGTACGTGGCCGCCGACGTCCAGGAGCCGTGCGAGGTGGTCAGCTCCGCGGTCACCCGGAGGTGCGCGCCGGGCTCCGCACCGACCAGCTCCAACGGGAACGGCCAGAGCACGGCGCTGTAGCGGATCAGCGGCGGCGAGACGAATCGCGCACCCGCGCCGCCTTCGACCGGCGCGCACCCGGCGAGCACGGAGGCGCCGACGAGCAGGACGACGGCCACGGCGATCCCGCGGCGCCGGAGGCCGTGCGCGCGCAGGAGCGGCACCCCGTGCCGTCCGCCCTCGCCGCGCCGTCGCCGCATGGCCGTTCTCCCGTCAGCCTCCGATGGACTCGCGGACAGCCTGCAGCGACTGCCGTGAGATCTCCAGCTCCTCATCGGTCGGGACGACGAGCACCGTCACGGTGGAGTCGTCGGCCGAGATCACGCGGGCGTCGCGAGACGGGCTCGCGTTGCGCTCCGGGTCGAGCCGGATGCCGAGCACCTCCAGCCCGGCGAGCACCTCGGCCCGCAGCGCCGCGTCGTTCTCGCCCACGCCGGCGGTGAAGGTGAGCACGTCGAGGCCGCCGAGGAGGGCGGTGTAGGCGCCGATGTAGTGCTTCAGCCGGTGCACCGTCACGTCGAGCGCGAGGCGCGCCTGCTCGTCGCCGCCGTTCGCGGCCCGGCGCACGTCCCGCATGTCGCCGCGGCCGGACAGGCCGACCAGGCCGCTGCGCCGGTTGAGCAGCTCGTCGAGGTCGCCGGTGGTCAGGTGCGCACGCCGGGCGAGGTGGATGAGGACGGCCGGATCGAGGTCGCCCGACCGGGTGCCCATCACCAGGCCCTCGAGCGGCGTCATCCCCATGGACGTGTCGACCGATCGGCCGCCGTCGATCGCGGTGGCCGATGCGCCGTTGCCGAGGTGCAGCACGATCTGCTTCAGCTCGCCGAGCGGCCGGCCGAGGAACGCCGCCGCGGTCTCCGACACGTACTTGTGCGACGTGCCTTGGAAGCCGTACCGACGCACGCGGTGACGCTCAGCGAGGTCGGCGTCGATCGCGTACGTGTACGCGGCCGGCTCCAGCGTCTGGTGGAAGGCCGTGTCGAACACCGCGACATGGGGCACGTCCGGGAACGCCTTCTTCGCCGCGCGGATGCCCTGCAGGTTGGCGGGATTGTGCAGCGGGGCGAGATCGGAGAGGTCCTCGATGTTGATCTCCACCAGCGGGGTGACGATCGTCGGCTCGAAGAACCGCTTGCCGCCGTGCACGACCCGATGGCCCACCGCGTCCAGGGGGTTGTCGTCCAGGCTGGGGCCTTCGGCCGCGAACGCGTCCAGCATCGCGCGGAAGCCGGCCGTGTGGTCCGGGATCGAGAGCTCTCGGTCGGTCGTGCCGTCCGGCCCGCGGTGGGTCATCCGGCCGCTCGGCTCCCCGATCCGCTCCACCAGACCCGACGCGAGCGACTGCTCGGACTCGCTGTCGATCAGCTGGTATTTGAACGACGACGAGCCGCTGTTGACGACGAGGACCGCGCTCATGACAGCGCCGCCTGGATCGCGGTGATGGCCACGGTGTTCACGATGTCGTCGACCGTCGCGCCGCGCGACAGGTCGTTGATCGGCTTGCGCAGGCCCTGCAGCACCGGTCCGATCGCGACCGCGCCCGCGCTGCGCTGCACCGCCTTGTACGTGTTGTTGCCGGTGTTGAGGTCCGGGAAGATGAACACCGTCGCCCGCCCGGCCACCTGCGAGCCGGGCATCTTGGCCGCTCCGACCGCCGCATCCGCCGCCGCGTCGTACTGGATCGGCCCCGCCACCGCGAGCTGCGGCGCGCGCTCCCGCACCAGCTCGGTCGCGGTGCGCACCTTCTCCACGTCGGCGCCCGCACCGGAGTCCCCTGTCGAATACGACAGCATCGCCACGCGCGGCTGGATGCCGAACTGCTCGGCCGTCATCGCCGACGAGACCGCGATATCGGCCAGCTGCTCGGAGGTCGGGTCCGGGATGACCGCGCAGTCCCCGTAGACCAGCACGCGGTCGGCGAGCGCCATCAGGAACACGCTAGAGACGACCGAGACGCCCGGCGTGGTCTTGATGATCTCGAACGCCGGCCGGATGGTGTGCGCCGTCGTGTGCGCGGCCCCCGACACCATCCCGTCGGCCAGCCCCAGGTGGACCATCATCGTGCCGAAGTAGGACGAGTCGGTGACGGTGTCGGCGGCCTGGTCGACCGTGATGCCCTTATGCGCACGCAGCCGCGCGTATTCGTTCGCGAAGCGCAGCCGCAGCACGTCGTCGAACGGGCTGAGCACCTCGGCACCGGACAGGTCGAGGCCGAGCTCGATCGCGCGCGAGCGGACCTCGAACGGCTCGCCCAGGATCGTCAGCCGCGCGACACCGCGCGCCAGCAGCGTGTGGGCGGCGCGCAGGATGCGGTCGTCCTCGCCTTCCGGCAGCACGATGTGCTTCTTCGCCGCCCGCGCCCGCTCGATGAGGTCGTACTCGAACATGAGCGGCGTGACCACGTCCTGCAGCGTGACGTCGAGGCGCGCGAGCAGTGCTCCCGCATCCACATGCCGCTCGAACAGCGCGAGCGCGGTGTCGTACTTGCGCTGGGAGTCGGCGGCCAGCCGGCCGCGCGCGTGCGTGATGCGGACGACGGTGTCGTAGGTGTCGAGTCCGGTCCGCACGATCGGCAGCGGTGACCGGAGGCCGGCCAGCAGCCGCTGAATCGGCTCAGGAAGGTCGAAGCCCCCGGTGAGCACGATGCCGGCGATCGACGGGAAGGTGCCCGCCGCGTTCGCCATCAGCACGGCCAGCAGCACCTCGGTCCGGTCGCCCGGTACGACGACCACGGCGCCGTCGCTCAGTCGCGGCAGGACGTTGTTCATCGACATTCCCGCGACCACGACGCCGAGAGCCTCCCGGGCGAGCAGCGCCTCCTCGCCGGCGAGCCGCGTCGCTCCCGTCTGCTCCATGATCGAGCGGATGCTCGGCGCGACCAGGAACGGGTCCTCGGGGATCGCCCACACCGGCGGCCGGTCGCTGGTGCCGGCTGCGGCCGCTGCGGCTCCGACGGCCGAACCGACCGCGGCGATGATCGCGTCCAGCTTCGCGTCGTCCGCCCGGTTCGCGACGACCGCGAGGAGTCCCGCGTGCTCTGCGCGCAGTTCGGCGATGGCGAGCTCGGCCAGCTGCCGAAGCTCCTCCGGCGAGCGCGGGTCGGCCTGGCCGAGGCGCTCGCCGAAGCCCTGGCCGATGCGCCCGCCGAGGACGAGCAGCACCGGAGCGCCGAGGTTGGCCGCGATGCGGGCGTTGTAGGCGAGCTCGGTCGGGCTGCCGACGTCGGTGTAGTCGGAGCCGAGGATGACGACCGTGTCGCACCGCGCCTCCACCGCCCGGAAGCGCTGCACGATCACGGCGAGCGCCTCATCCGCGTCGGCGTGCACGTCCTCGTAGGAGACGCCCACCGCCTCCTCGTACGACAGCTCCGCGGTGGTGCGCTGCAGCAGCAGCTCGAGCACGTAGTCCTGCTCGGCCGTCGACCGCGCGATCGGCCGGAACACGCCGACCCTCCCGACGGAGTGACGCAGCGCTTCGAGCACGCCGAGGGCGACGGTCGACTTGCCCGTGTGCCCCTCGGCGGAGGTGATGTAGATGGAGCGCGCCACGTCAGCCGATCCGCTCGATCGCGGGCGGCGTCCACGTGCCGTCGAGCACGTCGTCGCCCGGCTGGTAGAGCCGCAGGATCGGCCGGAAGGCTCCGGCGGGGGCCGGCAGCCAGTTGGCGGCGGCCGTCGGGTCGGTCGGGCGGGCGGCGCTCATCGTGATAGTCAGTCCTCCGTCGTCGTCGTACACGAGCCCCGGCGTCCGGTCGCCCACCGAGTAGCGCTCGACGGGATTGCGGACCAGGTAGAAGTGCGGCAGGTCGTACATGGTGATGGACCAGAACGCGCCGACCGGCGGCACCGGGTCCAGCCGCAGGCGGTAGGCGTGCTCGCCGGAGAGCGGGTCGCCGTCAGCGTCCTCGTAGGTCATCAGGTACGCCGCCTCGTAGGCGTGGTTGCCCCACAGGCCGCCGAGGGCGGCCGCAGCGCGGCGGGCGTAGCGCGTGCGCGGGTCGGGCAGCATCCACTCGGGGGCGTCGATGGCGCCCAGCTCGAAGAAGTCGAGGTTGTAGTCGAAGACGTGGAGGTCGACCGTCCAGTGGCCGAGCGGCGTGGCGGAGGTGTGGAGCGCCGACTCCAGGGCCTCCTTGCCGAGCGCGTACCCCTTCTCCAGCGCCTCCCGGACTCCCTCCGGCTGCTCGCCGACGGGGTACGGGCTCACCAGCCCGAGTGGCGCATACGAGTCGAGGGCGGCCCGGTCGCGCTCGGCCGGCGGGAACGCCTGGGACCACACGCGGAGCTTCTCGAAGAAGTCGAGCGCTTCACCGCGACCGGTGGTGACCGAGGGAAGGCCGTGCGGCGCCGCTGGGGACTCCCGCACCGGGGTGAGCGAGAGGCCGTCCTGGAGGAGGCCGACGGCGGGCAGGTCCTCCTCACCCGCGACCGCCCAGCGGCCGACGATGGTGCCGACGAGCGTCGGGAAGCGGATGGCCGGGATGCGCGCATCCGCCGGCGCCTCCTCGTCCGGCGGAAGCAGCAGGAACTCGCCCGCCCCTCCCCCGGTCGCGCGCGTGCCGATGTAGGCGAAGTTGTTCGTCCACGCGTCGACGAATTGGAGGACGTAATAGCGGTCACCCGCCTCCGGCACGGTCAGCCGGATGGGGCCCACCGACAGGTCGACCTGGGCGATGGAGTACAGGGTGTCGTTGTTGATGGAGACGAAGGTGTCGTCGGGACCGGCGAGCTTCCTGGCGTGCCCGAACGTGTTGAACGGCGTGGGCGGGACGCTGCCGATCCCCTCTTCGGTGAAGCGCGCGACCTGCTCCAGGTCGAACACGAGCGGGAACCCGACCACGTACGCCTCGGTCGCCAGCTCGGTCAGCTGCTCGGTCACTGCGGCACCCCGTCCATCCACTGGTCAACGGAAGACACGATCATTCTACAGGGCGTAGAAGACCCGCCGCTGCTGGGGTCAATATACGCGGCGGCCGTGGCCCCGGGCTGGACAAAGAAAAAGACCCCCCACGCACCCGCCAGAGCCCGGTTACCCTTGCTGCGTTTCCGCCCTGGGGGAGTTGGCCTGGATGGCGCCACGTGGGGAGCCGGAGACCAGTGTAGCGGGTGCGACTGGGAGGCGTGTGCGCCGGGGCCTCCGGCGATCGGCTACGATATTGTGAGCCGCCGGCCGCGACAGCGGAAGGCAGCCCCAGGAGAATTCGCCTAGTGGCCTATGGCGCACGCTTGGAAAGCGTGTTGGGTGCAAGCCCTCGGGGGTTCGAATCCCCCATTCTCCGCCATACCACCGCACATCGGTGCGATCTCGACCGCCGGATCGACAACGACCCACGGCGCGACTACCGTTTCTGCGAGCGTGGAAGGGTCGCCGTATCCTCCCTTCCAGGTCCGACGCCCGAAGGAGATGTGGAGTGCCGAGAATGGTCAGACGCCTGCCGCTGGTCGCGGCCGGGTTCGTGCTCGCCCTTGCCGGCCTGACCGGCTGCGCGGGCGGTGAGACGTACTCCGCGCAGACCTCCACGCAGTTGCAGCACGCCGTACAGGATGTCGCCACCCTGTCCGCCGCGAAGGACTACGCAGGTGCGCTGGCGAAGCTTGACGCGCTGGGACGACTGAACGACGCGGCCGCGAAGGACGGTTCCATCAGCACGGCACGCCACGACGCGATCGCCGGTTCGATCGCTTCCCTTCGGGCCGACCTCGGGGGCCTGCAGGATGCGGCGGAGAAGGCACAACTGCAGCAGCAGATCCAGCAGCTCCAGCAACAGCAGCAGCAGCAACAACAGCAGCAGGGCGGCGGCAAGAAGAACGGCGACGGCAAAGGCAAAAAGGGCGACGGCGAAGGAGGTGACTGAACGTGTCGACCACCGATGAGGTCCCTACAGCCGCAGCGGGCGGCGCCGACCAGCTCGTCGCCGACCGCTACCGCGTCATCGAGCGGATCGGTCACGGCGGGATGGCGGAGGTGTTCCGCGCACACGACCAGTCGCTCGGCCGGGACGTGGCATTGAAGGTCTTCCGTCGCGAGCTCGCCTCCGCGGAGGACCTGGCCCGCCAGGAGGCCGAAGTCCGTCTTCTCGCCGGGCTGTCGCATCCCTCGCTGGTCACCCTGTTCGACGCCACCTCCGACGGCGAGGGCCGCGGGGTGCTCGTCCTGGAATACGTGAAGGGCAGCGACGCCCGGGCGCGCATCAAGAACGGACCTCTTCCCGGCCCTGCCGTCGCGGCGATCGGTGCGGACATCGCCAACGCGCTGGCGTACATCCACCACCAGGGGGTGGTGCACCGTGACATCTCCCCGGCGAACATCCTCCTTCCGCAGTCGCCGTCGACCGGGGTCGCCGCCAAGCTCACCGATCTGGGCATCGCCCGGTTGGTGCATGACACCAGGATCACCGCGACCGGTTCGGTGATGGGCACTGCGAGCTACATGAGCCCCGAGCAGGCCCTCGGACGGCCGTTGACCGGCCACAGCGACGTGTACTCCCTCGGACTGGTGCTGCTGGAGTGCCTGACCGGCCAGCGGGAGTTCACAGGAACGCTGGCGGAGTCGGCAGCCGCGCGCCTCACCCGCGATCCCGAGGTCCCGGCAGAGCTCGATCCCCACTGGGGCGCCCTTCTCGCCGCGATGACGGCGCGGGAGCCGGACCAGCGGCCCGCGCCGGAGAGCGTCGCTGCACGCCTTCGCGAGCTCGCGGACCAGGACGCGTGGCGTGGAGAGGCGGTTCAGACGGAGGTCCTCACCGCTCCGATGGAATCGGCGCCCACGGGAACCGGTTCGACGCTGCTGCTCCCGACCTCGGGACCGGACGAGCCCTCACCCACCACTCCGCTGACTCCGCTCCCACCGGTCGGAGCGCAGCCTCCAGTTGCCACGCGAACAGCCCCGATGAGCGGGCGTCTTCTGAACGTCATACTGGCCGTCGACGCGGTCGTGGCCGTCCTGGCCATCGTCCTGGCCGTGGTCACGCTCTCGACGACGGGCCACAGCGTCCCGGACCCCGTCACGTCTTATCCACCGGTCAGCGGAACCCTCGGCGACCACCTCAAGCAGTTGGAAGATCAGGTCTCGCGCGACTGGAAGCCGTGACCGGTCAGGCCGCCCGCCGGCACTCGCCGTCTCGCTCTAAGATCGGAGGGTGCCGACGATCGCGACCGACCTGGTAGGGGCCGTTCGTCGCGGTGACATCTCCGCGTGGTTCCAGCCGCAGATCGATGTTCGTGATGGCCGTGTGGTCGCTGCCGAGGCGCTGTGCCGGTGGGTCGACCCGGTACGCGGAATGGTCCCGCCCAGCGAGTTCATCCCAGCGGCCGAGGAAGCCGGGCTGATCGAGGAGATCGGCGTCTTCATGGCGCGACAGAGTTGCTTCGCCATCGAGCGGTGGCGCATCGACGTATCCGTGAACGTCTCACCGTTGCAGCTGGAGACCGCAGCATTCACGAACTGGCTCGAACACCAGCTCAGCGGTGTGAGCACGGGCGACAGCTCGCTGACGATCGAGATCACCGAGGAGCAGCCGGTCCGGAACGTCACCGCGGTGGTGCGCCGGCTCGATCGACTGCTGGCGCTCGGTGTCGGTGTCGCGATCGACGACTTCGGCGCCGGCCAGGCCTCGCTCAAGCAGCTCCGCCGGCTGCACGCGACGGAGTTGAAGATCGATCGGTCGCTGGTCGTGGACGAGAACGCGACGGCGTTGATCGCCCAGACGGTCGAGGCCGCTCGCGCGTCCGGTGTGCGGACGGTCGCAGAAGGTGTCGAGACACCCGATCAGCTGGAACGGATCACGCGCCTGGGATGCGATCGCGCGCAAGGCTACCTGTTCGGTCGGCCGATGCCGCGACAGGCGATGGACCAGTTGATCGCCGCTTAGACGGCGTCGCACCCCGGGCGGTCTCCGTGGGGTTGAATGTGAGCATGCGCCCCTTCCTGGACAAGGTCATGCCCGACGCGTGGCGAGCCGCGCAAGCCCTCTCGGCGACGGTGGTCCGGGAGGTGGTCCAGGCGGGACTGACCGAGCAGGAGGTCGAGCTCATCAAGGTGCGCGCCTCCCAGCTCAACGCCTGCGCCTATTGCCTCGACCTCCACGCCCGGGAGGCGCGTCGCGTCGGCGTGCCCCAGCAGAAGCTCGACATGCTGGCCGCCTGGCGCGACTCCAGCGTCTACGACGAACGGGAACGCGCGATGCTGGCCATCGCCGAGGCGGCGACCGTGCTGCCGTTGACGGAGGACGCGAGGGCCGACCTGGCCGGGGCCCGCAACCTCCTGGGCGATGTCGAGTTCGCCGCGGCCGAATGGGTCGCGGTGACGATCAACGCCTTCAACCGGATCTCGATCCTCAGCGAGCACCCGGTCCGGCCGCGGAAGGACTGACGCCGGCCCCGCTCACCCGGACGGGAACGCGCGCTTGAACCTCTGGATCTGCAGCACGGCTGCAGCCGCGAACAGAACGACGCCGACGATCACACCGACCGCGATGGCGACCGGCGTGCGGGAACCCGCGGCGCCGATGAAGATCGCGACGCCGGAGCCGCCGACGACGGCGTTCACCGCGCCGACCATGCTGGCCATCGTCCCCACGACCCACCGCCGCGACGATCGCATGCCCAGCATGTCGTACGCGTCGGAGGCATCGTCACCGGTCGTGGCGAAGAACGGGGGCGCGGCAGGGTGCACGCCGGCGTAATAGCGGCGGATGCGCGCCATCGCGCGCAGCGCCCGGAGGTTCTCGATGGCCGTGTCGATGAGCCGCGCGATGGTGAACCAGCCGAGCACGAACACGGTCGTCAGCGCGGCCCCGGCGAACGGTAGGAACAGGTCGGGCGACGCACCCGAGACGAAGCCGAGCGAGACGAGGGCACTCGACAGCGTCACCAGGTAGAGCGACGACCGGCTGCTGGACTCGCTGATCGATGCGTTGGACGCGCCCTGCAACACGAAGTACTCGGTGTTCAAGACTCCGAGGAACTGGGAGGCATCCGCCCTCTCGTCGCTCATGGTCACACCCTACGGTGCCAGCGGCGAGACGTAGAGGAGGGTCGCGCCACCCGGTCAGGAGCGGAAGATCGCTACGGCCTCTGCGCCGGCGTAGTAGACGACGACGAGAGTGGCGGCGGAGTCCGCCCACCACCAGCCCAGCACCGTATTGAGAAGGACTCCGACCAGCACAGCGCAGGCCAGCAGACCGTCGATCAACGTCACGCGACCCTCCGTTTGAAGGACGGGGTTCCCCAGGGCGCGCCCGGTCCGGGACTTCAGGCCTGCGAGGACGAACATCACCGCTGCCGTCGCAGCCGTCCAGATGATTCCGCCGATGCTCCCGTCTGGACGGTGCCCGGTGGAGAGCGCGATGCCGCTCTGGACCAGGAGGTAGCCGGCGAGGCAGAGGAACGCGACGCCGATGAGTCGGAGCGCGGCCTTCTGCCGCCGCAGCCCGGTTCCGCGTAGCTCCCAGATCACGACGGTGCTCGCACCGATCTCGATCAGCGAGTCCAGCCCGAATCCCGCCAGCGCGACCGAAGCCGACGAGAGAGCGAGAATCGCGAGCACGACGACTCCGACGATGTTCCACGTCAGCGTCGCCCACTCCAGGACGAACCCTCGGCGCAAGAGATCCCGCCGCGCAGGGGTGACTTCGGTCATGAGTGGCCGGAAGCGACCGGGGTGACGACGAAGTCGTCGAGATTGCGAAGCTCACCGCGCACACGCTCGCCGGCGTGCTCCGCGACATGGGTGGCGTCGTGAAGGGTCAGGGCTCCGGTGGTGATGATCGCCGAACCGAGCAGGCGGTGGCCCGCCCAGCGCAGCTTCACAGTGCGGACGCCGGTGACGCCCTCGGCGTGCTCCAGGCAGTGCTCGACCCGCTCGATCAGGTGCGGGTCGACAGCGTCCATCAGGCGTGCACCGACCGACTTCACGGTCCCCCACAGCAGGATCAGGATGGAGACGGCGATGAGCAGTCCGATGATCGGGTCGGCGAGGGGGAAGCCGAGCAGGACGCCGATGGCACCGAGCACCACCGAAAGCGACGTGATGCCATCCAGCCGGGCGTGCACCCCGTCGGCGACCAGCGCCGCGGAGCCGATCCTCCGGCCGACGCGGATCCGGTAGATCGCCACGAGCTCGTTGCCGGCGAAGCCGATCAGACCGGCCGCGATCAGCCACCACGCGTTCTCGACGGGTCGCGGATGGATGAACCGGTCGATCGCCTCCCACCCGGCTATCACCGCCGAGAGAGCGACCACGAAGATGATGAACAGCCCGGCCAGGTCCTCCGCGCGGCCGTAACCGAAGGTGTAGCGGCGGGTGGCGACGCGTCGACCGAGGACGAAGGCTACCCACAGAGGGACAGCGGTTAGTGCATCGGCGAAGTTGTGGATGGTGTCGGCCAACAGGGCCACCGATCCGGTGAACAGCACGAAGCCGAACTGCAGCACCGTTGTGCCCAGC
>JAEWJG010000141.1 GCA_023386675.1 Actinomycetes bacterium | reverse complement strand
GCCGAGCGCTGGCCCCGTGAGGGCGTGCCGCCCGCGCCCGCCGGGTGGATCATCACCACCGCCCGGAGACGCGCGATCGACCGGCTGCGCCGTGACGGCGTTGGCCGGTCGCGCGAGGCCGAGGCGGTGCACCTCGCAGCGCTGGCGGAACCGGCGGACGAGCCCGACGACATCCCCGACGACCGCCTCCGCCTCATCTTCACGTGCTGCCACCCGGCCCTCTCCCCCGAAGCGCGCGTCGCGCTCACGCTGCGCCTTCTCGGCGGGCTCTCCACCGCCGAGATCGCACGCGCGTTCCTCGTGCCCGAGCCGACGATGGCGCAGCGCCTCTCGCGCGCGAAGGCGAAGATCCGGGATGCGCGCATCCCGTACCGCATTCCCTCGGCCGGCGATCTGCCCGGCCGGCTGCGGTCGGTGCTGGCCGTGCTGTATCTCGTGTTCAGCGAGGGCTACGCCGCGTCGGCGGGCGACCGGCTGGTGCGCGAGGAGTTGTGCGATGAAGCGGTTCGGCTCGCGCGCGTGCTGCGGTCGCTGCTGCCCGACGAGGAGGAGGTGCTCGGCCTCCTGGCCCTGCTGCTGCTGGTGGATGCGCGTCGCGCGGCCCGCGTCGACGCCGGGGACCTCGTGCCGCTGCCCCAGCAGGACCGCTCCCTCTGGGACACCGCGCTCGTCGCGGAGGGGCACGCGCTGGTGCGGGACTGCCTGCGCCGCGGACTCCCCGGTCCGTATCAGCTGCAGGCGGCCATCCAGGCTGTTCACGCGGATGCGCGCGCCGCGGAGGACACCGACTGGCGCCAGATCGTCGCGCTGTACGATCAGCTGCTCCGGGTCGCGCCGACCCCGATCGTCGCGCTCAACCGGGCGGTCGCCGTAGCGGAGGTGGACGGTCCCGCCGCAGCGCTCGACGCCGTCGAGCCGCTGCGCGAGCCGCTCGCGCGCTTCTACCTGCTGCACGGCGTCCGCGCGGGCCTGCTCGCCCGCGCTGAGCATCCCGCAGAGGCCGCCGCCGAGTACGACACCGCCGCCGCGCTGTGCACCGGCGAGGCCGAGCGCGCGTTCCTGCTCCGCCGCCGCGCCGCCCTCCCGGTCTGAGTGCGCCCCTTCCGCGCACGCCGTCACAGGCGCAGAGTGGACGGCATGGACATCGCGCTGCTCGGACTCGGCCGCATGGGCCGGGAGCTCGTCACCCACCTGATCGATGCCGGCCACACGGTCACGGCGTGGAACCGCTCGCCCGGTCCCACGGAGACGGTCGGCCGTCGGGGTGCGCGGATCGCGTCCTCGCCCGAGGAGGCCGTCGCGGGTGCGAAGGTGGTCGTCTCCGTGCTGTTCGGCCCGGATGCCGTCCGCGAGACGATCGTCGATCCCGGGCTCGACCTCCCCTCGGGCGCGCTGTGGATCGACGTCACAACGGTCGCACCGTCGGACGCTGCCGACTTCGCGGCCTGGGCCGCGGAGAGAGGCGTGCGCTACGTCCACTCCCCCGTCGTCGGGTCGCTCGCCCCTGCCCGCGCCGGGAGCCTCGCGGTGCTGATCGGAGGCGCGCACGACGACGTCCGCGAGGCGCGCGGCATCGTCAGCCTCTGGGCCGATCCGGACAAGATCCGCACCTTCGACGCACCCGCCAAGGCGGCGTCGGCCAAGCTCGTCGCCAACCTGGCGCTGGCGGTCTCGATGGAGGCGCTCAGCGAGACGCTGCGCCTCGGCGCCGCGGGCGGTCTCTCGACCGACGAAGTGCTGGCCGTCCTGCCGCTGACGTCGATCGCGTCGATCGCCGCCATGAAGGGCCCGGTCGTCGCATCCGGCGACTTCGGCGATACGCAGTTCTCCGCCGCCCTGCTCGCCAAGGATCTCCGCCTCATGCTGGCCACCGCCGATACCCCGCTCCCCGCCGCCGCCCTGGTCGCCGCCGAGCTGCAGCGGGCCGTGGATGCGGGCGACGGCGAGCAGGACTTCTCGGTGATCGCGCGCGATCGCTGACATTGGGATCGCTGACACCCGCGTCCGCTACGCTCACCGTGTGACAGACGGCCGGCTCGCGCGTCGACTGACCCTCGGGGACGCGGTCGTCATCGGCCTCGGCTCCATGATCGGCGCCGGGATCTTCTCCGCGTTCGCACCGGCCGCGGCGGCCGCAGGCGCCGGCCTGCTGGCCGGGCTGCTGCTGGCCGCGTTCATCGCATTCTGCAACGCGACCTCCTCCGCGCAGCTCGCCGCCCAGTACCCGACGTCCGGCGGCAGCTACGTGTACGGCCGCGAGCGGCTCGGCGAGTGGCCGGGGTTCTTCGCGGGGTGGTCATTCGTCATCGGCAAGACCGCCAGCTCGGCCGCGATGGCGATCACCTTCGCCACCTACGCGGTGCCTGCCGCCTGGGTGAAGCCCGTCGCCATCCTCGCCGTCGCCGCGCTGACCGTCGTGAACACGCTCGGCGTCACCCGCACGGCGCTGGTCACGCGCATCCTGGTCGTCGTCTCCCTGCTTGCGCTGACGGTCGCCGTGGTCGTGGGCTTCACGCACACCTCCGGCTCCGCGTCTCTGCCCGGCGCGCCGGTGACCCTCTACGGCGTGCTCCAGTCGGCCGGATTCCTGTTCTTCGCCTTCGCCGGGTACGCGCGCGTCGCCACGATGGGCGAGGAGGTTATCGACCCGTCGCGGACGATCCCGCGCGCGATCACCACCGCGCTGACGATCGCGCTGGTCGTCTACGCGCTGGTGGCGGTGTCCGCCCTGCACGCGCTGGGGCCGGCGGGGCTCGCCGCCGCGACGGCGCCGCTCGGCGCGGTCGCCG
>JAEWJG010000055.1 GCA_023386675.1 Actinomycetes bacterium | reverse complement strand
ACACTTCCCGTGCCGAGCAGGACGAAGGCGACGGCCGCCGCCGCGGCCATCCAGGTCTTGGGGTGCTTGCGGATCGCGGCCATCACGCCGGCGGCGACGCCGGCTGCGCCCGCGGGGCGCGCGGCGGCTCGGCGTCCCGAGCCAGTCGTGGCGGGAGGCTCCGATTCGTGCATCCGGGTATGCTACCTGGGCTTTCTGAATGCCGCTATTTCGCTTCGCGCCGGAGATGGAACCATCCGGAGCCGTCCGGACAGTAGAGGGTATGAGCACGGATGAGTTCGACGAGGCCGCGGCCTGGTCGGCGGCACGCGGCGGGGACGGTCCCGCATTCGCGTCGCTGTTCGACCGCCACCGCGACCGCGTCTTCGGCCACGCGCTGCGGTTGACCCGCCAGCCGCACGACGCCGAGGACGTGACAGCCGTCGTCTTCCTCGAGGCGTGGCGCAAGCGGGAGGCGGTGCGGCTCGTCGACGGCTCCATCATCGGCTGGCTGCTCGTCACCACGAACTACGCGGTACGCAACCACTCGCGCGGCCTGCGCCGCTACCGCACCGCGCTCGGCAGATTGCCGGCCCCGGCACCGCAGGAGGATCACGCTCCGGCGATCGACGACTCCCTCGACAGCGCCGGACGCGATCGCGGGGTGCGGGAGGCGTTCGCGAAGCTCAGCAAGCGCGACCAGGACGTCATCACACTCTGCGTGCTCGAGGAGCTGACCACCGCTCAGGCGGCGGAAGCGCTCGGGGTCCCGGAGGGCACGGTCAAGTCCCGCCTCTCCCGCGCCCGCGCACGCCTCGCCGCCCTGGCCTCGCCGCTGGCGGACGCCTCCGGCACCGACTCCACGATCCTCGAAGGAGGTGCACGATGAGCACCACGGAATTCACTCCCGACCGCAGCGCCGCCATCCGGCAGCTGCTGATCGACACCGTCGCCGACGAGCCGCGCCGCCGCAAGCGCCTCCAGATCCTGCTGACCAGCGTCCTCTCCGGCGTCGCCCTCGTGCTCGCCGGAGGGACGGCCGCGCTCGCGCTGTCGGGAATCATCCACCTGGGCGGCGACGACACGCCGCCCGCCCCGGTCCCCAGCCCGACGGCGACGACCGCGACGCCCACGCCGACTCCCACCCCGACGCCGACACCGACCGAGCGCCCAGTGGTCCAGACGGCGCCCGTGCTACCGCACGACGTGGACACGCTTGCTCCCACCACTCGCTGGTCGCTCGATCTGCCGGGCGACTCGGACTGCACCGGCACGTCCGCCTACACCGTGAGCGACGCGCGGGTGGTTTACGTGTCGGGCCTGCGCCCGAAGGAATACGAGGGTTCGGACTGCATCAACCACCTCGAGGAGCACATCGGCGTGACGCTGGTCGACACCTCGGACGGGTCCGTATTGTGGCAGCGCGAATGGCAGTTCACTCCCCAGCAGGTCGGATTCGGCACCTCGTTCACCGTGCTGGGTACGACGGGACGCGCCATCGTCGCCTTCCCGGAGCCGGCGGTCGGGCCGCACGACGTGCTCGACCTGGCGACGGGAAGAACGGTCGGCGCCTTCCGGCCCGACTGGCCCGGGTTCCGGCCGAACCGGGACATGCGGGCCGTCCCGGGCGACTCAGGCGACGTCCTCCTGCTCGAGCGTCACCTCGATGGCAGCGGGAACCAGTCGGGTGACGACGTGATGCTCCGCGCCGACCCGACCGACCTCGCCCATCCCCGGTGGTCCGTCGATACCGGCCTCCACTACGCCGCGCTGGACTTCGCGATACCCGGAGGGCGGTCGCTCACCGTCGACGGGTCCGACGACCAGGGACGTCAGTCCACGGAGATCGTCGGCGTCGACACCGGCACGATCTCGCCGGTGCAGGACGCTCAGACCCAGCCGATGAGCGAAGCACTCGTGGCGGTGTCGAGAACGCAGGACCAGTTGACGGCCTACGGCTCGGACGGCGGAAAGCTGTGGGCGCGACCGTTCCCGCGGGGCGCTTCCGTCTTCGCCGCCTCGACGCCCGAGACATTGCCGGCAGCTGTCGGCGGCCTCACGCAGGGGGACACGGGCGAGCTCTTCGTCGGAACCGAGGACAGGATCACCCTCATCGACCAGGCCACCGGTGCTGAGCGCTGGAGCATCCCGACGTCGACGTGCTTCCCCGTGCGGTACGTCCCGTACAGCTCCATGCTCGTCGTGGGCCGGGATGCCTTCCTCCTCTTCTCGAACGGCAAGCAGTGCCTCGTGGATCATGCGACCGGCCGTGTGATCGACGCGCCGGCCCCTCCGGCACAGAACTTCGGAATCTACGGCCTCACGCATCTCTACACGTACTCGGGCGAGGCGGATCCGGGCATCGCCTACGACCTGGAGTCCGGCACGAAGATCTGGAGTCGCGAACGCCACGACTGGGAGAACTGGTCGTTCGACGGCGGTTACCTCGTCAGCCATCGGCAGAACCACATCGAGTCGATCGGCTGACGCAGACCGGGGGAAGGGGGAAACTGGGGGACGGCGAACGGCTCGCGGATCGGGGGACCCGCGGGCCGTTCGTCATCTCTTCTTCGTGTGCAGCGCGTCCGGCTTGTGCACCGCCTCCTTGCCGCTCTTGTCGCTCTTCACCAGGTACTGCGGGTCGTCCTTCGACGCCTTCACCGTGCGGCCTGCCGCCTCGGTGTCCTCGGTGATCTTCTTCTCGACCTCGCCCGGCACGTCCACCCCGTGGGAGGACCACTCGACGTGGTCGCCGCGCTTCAACTCGTCCGCCATGCCCGCAGCAAACCACCGCCCGGGCGTCCGCGCCAGGCCGTAGGGTGCAGGAGGGAGGCGCGATGAAGAAGGGGACCGGCCGTATCGAGGCGTTCAGCGACGGCGTCTTCGCCATCGCGATCACCCTCCTCGTGCTCGACCTCCGCGTCCCCGCGCCCGGTCACTTCGCGGAGGAATTACTCGCCGACTGGACGAGCTATGTCGCCTACCTCGCGGCGTTCCTGACGATCGCGAGCATCTGGCTGCACCACCACTCGGTGTTCCAGCACATCGCGCGCGTGGGTCCGGTGGTGCTGCTGTTCAACCTGCTGCTCCTGCTGGGCGTCTCCCTCGTGCCGTGGCCGACCTCTCTCATCGCCGCCGCCATCCGCGACGGTTCCCGCTCGGACGAGGTGGCCGCCATCGTCGTCTACACGATCACCTCGGTTCTGGTCAGTGTCGCCTGGGCCGGTGTCGGATTCTCCCTGTCGCGCCACCCGGACTTCCTGCTCAACGCCGACGACGCCCGGTGGATGCGGGTGACCGGCTTCCAGGCGATGCTGGCCGCGGTCCCTTCGCTGATCGCCGCGGCCCTGTCGCCGTTCGTCCCCCTGGTCTCGCTGCTGATCTTCCTGCTCGTGCCGCTCTATTTCATCGCCGTCACGACGATCAGCCGCCGGGCGCCCGGGGCTCACGGAACGGCGGACACCAGGTAGTTGTCGAAGCGCACGGTGACCGGAGTCGACGTCGCCGACCCCGACAGATACGCCCGCAGCCCGACGGTGCCGGCGGATTGGAGGCCCGCGGTCGAATCCGTGATGCTCACCTGCCACGCCGCGGGCTCGGCCTGAGTCGCCGGCCACAGCTTGGCCTGGAGGGTGGTGGGCGACGTGCCGACCACCTGCATGCGGAGGGTCAACTGCTGCCCCGGGCTGAACGTGACGCCGCCGATCGCCGCCGACTTCACCGTCGTGCCGCTCTGCAGCAGCTGCACCTGAACCGCTCCCGTCGCGTTGATCCAGGCGCGGCCCTCGTAGGAGGCGGAGCCCACCTGGCGGCCCAGCGTCGATACGTAGACCCCGCCGCCGGTCGGCGCGACGTCGGTGGTGAAGGTCACCGTCGAGTCGCTGCGCGACGACGAGACCGAACCGAGCGTCTGCGTCTTGGACGTGCCCGCAGGGTCGATCATCTGTCCCGAGCCGGAGCCGACGTTGTAGGACGCGCTCGAGCCGGAGCCCGTCCAGGCGCCGCCGGTGTCCGCTGTCCCCCAACCGCTCGACAGGGTCCTCTGGAACGTGTCCTTGGCGAGTGTGGTGCCTGCCGTCGAGGAGACCGTCACCTGCTTCGACGTCGAGGCCGTCGCGCCCTGGTTGTCGGTCACCTTCAGCGTGATCGCGTACGTGCCGGCGGTGGCATACGAGTGACCGGCGGTCGCGCCGCTGGCCGTCCCGCCGTCCCCGAACGTCCAGGCGTACGACGCGATCGACCCGTCAGGATCGGAGGAGGCCGTCCCGTCCACGGCGACCGTCAGCCCGTTGGTCCCCGCGGTGAACGACGCGGTCGGCGGCTGGTTCGTCCCGGTGCCCAGGATCGTCACGCTGGGGCCGGTCCGCGACACCCGATTGCCGTCCGGGTCGGTGACCGTCAGCGTGTAGGTGTGCTTGCTGCCGGGCGCGAGCCCCGAGTCGGTGAAACTCATCCCGGGGCGGTTCCAGAACACGGTTGCTTTGGTGACCGTGGAGATCGGATGGGCGGTGTCGCCGTCCCTCGCCAGCGCGTAGGTCAGGCTGACGTTGTCGAGATCGTAGGTCGGCGTCCACGACACCTTCGCCTGTCCGGCGACCGTCGAGGTCGGCGTCGGGGTCAGCGCGGTGTTGTTGTTCGGGCCCATCGTGCTGCGCTGCACCGCATCGGTCGCGAAACGGGTCAGACCGTACTGGGCGGCCCCGTTGACCGTCGGGAACTCTCCCCCGACGACCACGTACCGCGTGTCGCCCGCGATCGTCCACGTCGCCTGCCCCTGTCCGGTGAAGGTGCCGGAGGTGAAGTCGGGGAACCAGTTGAGCAGCGTCGGCGCGGGCTGGCCGCGGAAGTTGTAGTACGCCGTGTTGCCGTCGTTGGTCAGCGTCCCGGTCTTCGCTTTCGAGAAGGCCAGGGTGTGATGGTACGAGCGCGGATTCGTCTCCGGGAATCCGCCGACGTTGCCGCAGAAGTGCGGATGACCGGTCGCGTACAGCACGCTCCCGATCGAGGCCACCGAGTAGGTGTCCCCGTGGCAGTCCTCGATCCAGATGAGGGCACCCGTCACCGCGTCCGCCGAGAAGCTGCCCTCGAGGTTCCCCCCGGGGCCGAAGACGTACCCGGAGCCGTACACGCGGTCGGAGGTGGCGACGAGGGACATGATCGCCGAGTTGGCGCCGGCGTCGCGGACGACGGTGTTGGCGGGGAACGGGAGCGCCGCTCCCGTCGATCCGTCGAGCATCGCGAGCCCGTAGTGCGACACGGCGTTGACGTTCTTGAAGGCGCCGCCGGCGTAGACCCTGCTTCCGTCCGGGCTGACGGCCAGCGCCCACACCGTCGCGTCGGCTGAGGCGTTCCAGGAGCTGATGAGCGCTCCGTTCGAGGCGTTGATCTTCGCGATGTAACCGCGGGCCACCCCGTTCACGCTGGTGAAGGTCCCTCCGGCATAGACCGCCGTGTTGGTGGCGGCGAGCGCCCGGACCTGGCTTTGCATGACCGGCCGGAACGAACTGATGATCTGTCCGGTGGAGGTGCTGACCGCGACGATCCGGTAGTAGTTGCCGCCGCCGGCGGTGGTGAAGTCGCCGCCGACGTACACGCGCGAGCCGTCCGGAGACGCGGCGACGGCCAGCGCCTGGGCATTGAGCGGGATGTTGACCGACGTGATCAGCGCGCCGGTGGTGATGTCGTAAGCGAGGAGGTTGTTGCGCGTCGTCGTATTCGATCCGGCGGGAGAGCCGGACGGACGAGCCGTCGTGAACTTGCCCGCCACCCAGACGGTGTTGCCGACGACGGTCTGCGCCCACGCCACACCGTCGATCTGCACCGTCGGCAGGGCGGACGCCCCGACCGTGGGCGGCGAGGCGGGATTCGTGGGATCGGGCGGCATGGTGTCCGCCCCGGCCGGCGTCGCGGCGGCGAGGCCCGCCGCGACGAGTAGCAGCGCGCTGAACGCAGCCGCGAGGGTGCCGATCTTTCGGGTTCGGCGTGACTTCTGGTTCGGGTCCATAGCAGCCTCAGCAGATTTGATAGAATCTCAGCTTTTGGCTAGCGTACGCCGGATCGAGCGCGTCGGCGAAAGAATTCTGTGACGGAATTCAGATTCGAAGAAACGGAGCCGCCCAAGGGAATCGAACCCTTGACCTTCTCATTACGAGTGAGATGCTCTGCCGACTGAGCTAGGGCGGCGTGGCCGGGCTTCCGCTCGGCGCACAGTCAGATAGCTTACCCGATCCTGCGGCGTGATGCCGACCAGCCGCCGCCGGTGGTCAGCGGACGTGCGCGCCGAGGGCTGAGAGCTGCTGGAAGGAGCTGCGGAGCCGCTCGGACAGCGGCTCGACGCCGCCGTGGTCGGCCCAGCAGGACCAGGCGTGGCGCATCCCGGCGAAGGCGACGTAGGTCACCAGCCTGGCGCGCTGGTGCAGGGTCTCCGTGTCGCCGACGAGTTCCGGGTCGTCGTGGGCGAGGCGTCGCTGCACCACGCCGCTCAGGGCATCCTCGAACTTGTGCATGCTCGCCATCCGGAGGGCGAAGAGCTCGGGGTTGTCCTTCAGCAGCGCGCGGCGCATGGCGTGCAGCCGCTGCATGCTTTCCGGGTCCGCGCTGTCGGGCTCGCCGCCCAGGTCGCCACGCGTGTCGCCGCTGGTGTCGCCGAGATCGATGGCGGCGACGAGCAGGGTGCTGATCCCGTCGAGGATGGGCTCGTCCGCCCCGGCGGTCACGAAGCGTTCGATGCTCTCCTCGTCCGGAAGCTCGGGAAGTTCGCCGATAATGGCGGACTCCTTCGAGGGGAAGTAGTTGAAGAACGTCCGCGGCGACACGTTGGCGACGTGGCTGATCTCGTCGATGGTGACCCGATCGAAGCCGCGCTCGCTCGCGAGCTCGACAGCGGCGAGCTGGATCGCGCGCTTGGTGGCTATCCGCTTGCGCTCGCGGAGTCCCAGCTCGCTCAGCGTTGATTCGGTGGCCGCAGACACAGGACCGATTATTTCATCCTCTGCAAAATTGCACCACTCGTCAGCAGGTCTTGCCGTCGGCGGGGACGGTGCCCTTCACGAGATACTCGTCGACCGTGCCGTTCACGCAGGAGTTCGACTTGTTGTAGGCGGTGTGGCCCTCGCCCTTGTAGGTGAGGAGGTGGCCGTTCTGCAGCTCGGAAGCCAGGTTCTTCGCCCACACGTACGGGGTGGCCGGGTCGTTGGTCGTACCGACGACGAGGATGGGCGCCGAACCCGCCGCCGAGATCGGCCCGCGCTTCACGGTGGTCGTGTAC
>JAEWJG010000391.1 GCA_023386675.1 Actinomycetes bacterium | reverse complement strand
ATGATCGGCAGCGCGTTGTGCTGGATGCCGCGGCGGATGGGGTCGAGCAGCGCATCCCCCAGGCCCACCAGCGGACCGCCGATGAGTACGAGTTCGGGGTTGATGACGTTGGCGATGTTGCCGATCGCCTGGCCGATGGCCGTCCCGGAGTCGCTGACCACGCGCAGCACGGCGGGGTCGTGGGCGAGCCCGCGGCGCAGGATGTCGGCGGTCGTCAGGCCGCCTCCGGTGCCGTGGCCGAGCGACTCCAGCATCACGCTGGTGGAGGCGACGGTCTCGAGGCAGCCGCGGTTGCCGCAGCGGCAGATCACGCCGTGCTCGGCGACGGGCGTGTGCCCGAGCTCGCCCGTGATGCCGAGGAACCCGTAGTACGGCTGGCCGTTCAGGATGAGGCCGGCGCCGATCCCGGTGCCGATCTTGACGAAGATGAGGTTGCGCTCACCGCGATTCGCGCCCCACGTCACCTCGGCGAGCGCGCCCAGATTCGCATCGTTGTCGACCACCACCGGGAAGCCGAACACATCCTCCAGCTCGCGCCGCGTGATGCCGACCCACTCGGGCAGGATCGCGCCCTGCAGCACGGTGCCGGTGCGGCGGTCGATCGGGCCGGGGATGCCCACGCCCACGGCGAGGACGGACTCCCGGTCGTGGCCGCCCTCGGCGAGCATCCGGTCGAGGAGCCGGGCCGCCTCGCCGACCGCGCCGAGCACGTCGTAGCCGGCTTCGAGCGCGACCTGCTCCTCGGCGATGACGTCGTAGCCGAGCGTGGTGAGGACGATGCGCACGTGGCGCCGGCCGAAGTCAACGCCCACCGCGATGTCGCCCGTATCGGTCAGCTGCACGAGCAGCGCCCGACGGCCGCTGGAGGTGACGGGGCTGGTCGCGACGACGCCCTTCGCCGTCATGTCGCGGACGATGTTGGACACGGTGGCGGTGGACAGGCCGGTCCCGCGCGCCAGCTCTGCCTGGGTCGACGGTCCGTTGGCCAGGAGGAACTCGACGAGTCGCTCCTGGTTCAGATGCCGCAGGGCGCCTTGCGACCCGGGGTTGCGTGCGCCACGGGGGATCAGCCCCTGAGTGGCGGTCATGACGACAAGCGTGAACGATCGACGTGTTGGAGTCAAGCTGTGAACGCAATCGTCCACCCCGCGATCAGGTCACGGGCGGATCCCTATGATCGTCCCCATGACCATCCTCTCGCTGCTCGCCTTCGCCGGGCTCTGCCTGGTGCTCGCGCTGACGCCCGGCCCGGACACCTTCCTCGTGCTGCGGTACAGCATGGGCCGGGCACGCGACGGCATCTCAGCCGCGGCGGGGACGGCGATCGGCTCGCTGGTGTGGGCGGCGCTGGTCGGCTTCGGGCTCGCCGCGCTGCTGGAGCAGTCGGCCGAGGTGTTCCGCATCGTCAAGATCGCGGGCGGCCTCTACCTCCTCTACCTGGGTGTCTCGGCGTTCATCGCCTCCCGCCGCCAGGCCCGTCGTCGCGCGGAGGAGATCGCCGAGCTGCCCGCTCCGCGCCGCCGCTCCTCTTCCAGCCTGCTCGCCGGGATGCTGTCCACCATGCTCAACCCGAAGGTCGGACTGTTCTTCATCGCCGTCGTTCCGCAGTTCGTCTCTGCGCACGCGAGCTTCGGCGAGACGCTCCTCCTCGGCGCGATCGACGGCCTAATCGGGATGCTGTATCTGATAGCGGTCGCGCTCCTCGCGTCCCGCATGATCGCGTGGCTGCGCCGCCCGCGGGTGACCCGCGTCCTCGAGCGCGTGTCCGCCGGCATCCTCGCGGCTCTCGGCATCGGCACGATCGTCGCAGGCGCCGAGGGGTAGCTCCCCTGCGATGATGGGACCATGCCCATCCTGAACAAGGACATGCAGGTCTGCATCTCGCTGGCCGGCCGTCCCAGCAACATCGGTACGCGGTTCCACAACTTCCTGTACGACGAGCTCGGCCTGAACTTCGTCTACAAGGCGTTCACCACCGACGACCTGGAGGGCGCCGCGCGCGGCATCCGGGCGCTGGGCATCCGGGGCTGCTCGGTCTCCATGCCGTTCAAGGAGGCGATCATCCCCCTGGTCGACAACCTGGAGGCGTCGGCGGTGGCGATCGAGTCCGTCAACACGGTCGTCAACGAGGACGGGCTGCTCACCGCCTCGAACACCGACTACGAAGCGGTGGCCCAGCTGCTCGCCGAGCACGAGGTCGACCCAGGCCAGAGCGTGCTGGTCCGCGGTTCGGGCGGAATGGCGAAGGCCGTCGTCGCGGCGTTCCGCGGCGCGGGCTTCGACGACCTGACCGTACTGGCCCGCAACGCCGACGCGGGGCCCGCGCTGGCCGAGCGCTACGACTACCGCTGGGTGCAGGACGAGCCGGAGCCCGACTTCGACGTCATCGTCAACGTCACACCCCTCGGGATGCGCGGCGACCAGGAGGACGTGCTCGCGTTCGGGCAGCCGTTCATCGACCGGGCGGCGACGGTGTTCGACGTGGTCGCCTTCCCGTCCGAGACGCCGCTGATCGCGGCCGCCCGCGCCGCCGGCACCCCGGTCATCACCGGCGCCGAGGTGATCGCGCTGCAGGCCGCGCGTCAGTTCGAGCGTTACACGGGCGTCGCCCTGACGCCCGAGCAGGTCGCCCGCGCCTCGGAGTTCTCGCGCGCCGAATAGCCGCGATTCGACCGATGTGTGCTGCGCGGCGCCGCGTCCAGGGAGTAGCTTGAGCCCACGGACGTGAAGGAGCGTGACGCATGGGCATCGGGAGCGGCATCTTCATCTTCGTGGTCGGTCTCATCCTGGCCTTCGCCCTGCAGGTGCAGGTCAGCTGGATCGACCTCAAGGTCACCGGCTACATCCTCATGGGTGCGGGCCTCGTCGTGTTCGTGATCTCGCTGGCGTTCGCCCTTCGACGCCGCCCGCGGACGACCGTGCGGCGCGAGATCATCGACCCGGCGACGGGCGAACGGGTCGAGCGCACCACCGATGAGTACTGAGTCCGGCCCCTACAATGGCCGGATGTCAGACGACGTCCTCGCCTTGGAGAACCAGGTCTGCTTCGGTCTCGCCGTGGCGGCCCGCAGCGTCATCGCTCTCTACCGTCCGGTGCTCGAGCCGCTGTCGCTGACGCATCCGCAGTACCTCGTGATGCTCGCCCTCTGGGAGCAGGAGCCGCGCTCGGTCAAGAACCTGAGCGACACCCTCGCGCTGGAGCCCGCAACGCTGTCGCCGCTGCTCAAGCGGCTGGAGGCCATCGGCTACATCGAGCGCAAGCGCAGCGCGGCCGACGAGAGGGCCCTGGAGGTCCGGCTCACCGCGAGCGGCCGCGCCCTGCGCGCGGAGGCGGAGAAGATCCCGGCCCGCATCGTCGAGCGCCTGGGTCTCCCGACCGCCGAGCTGGTGGAGCTGCGCAGCAGCCTGCACACGATCATCGCGGCCGCGGCGCGCATCCCGGAGCCGGCTGGAGCTTGACCCCCGGGTCAGGGTCTACGCTGACGGCGGAGGGCGACATGCGCATCAGCGAACTGGCGGAGCAGGCCGGAGTCACGGTCAAGGCCGTGCGCTACTACGAGCGGCTCGGGCTGGTCTCCCCCGGGCGCCTCGGCAACGGCTACCGCGAGTACGGGGACGACCACCTGCGGGTGGTGCGTGAGATCCGCGAGCTGGCCGCGACGGGCATCCCGCCCGGCAAGGCGCGACCGTTCATCGACTGCCTCGGCTCCGGTCACGCGCACAGCGACGAGTGCCCGGCCTCGCGCGACGCGTACCGCGACGGACTGGCCGAACTGGATGCGGCGATCGCCCAGCTGGAGCGCCGTCGCGACCTGCTCGCGCGCCGGTTGGCCGGAGCCGAGGACCGCATCCCCGAGCCCTCGTACGCGTGCGGCTGCACCGTAACGCCTGTCTGAAGAGGCTCCAGATCATCCCACGGGATGACCCTCCCCCGACCTGCGGTCGATGCCCTGGCGCGCGCCTCCACGGTTGACTTGTGGATGTCGGCCCGGGCCACTGACCCCGGCCTCGACGTGAAGGGGGAGACCGATGACGACGCTGGGCCACGGAGTGGGGAACGCACCGACGTTCGGGTCGCCGTCGGAACCGGTGCGGCGGCGAGCGCGGGGGCTGCTCGCCGCCGTCACCGGGAACGCCTACCTCCAGCTCGCGGTCACGCTGTTGCTGGTCGGGACGGGCGTAGCGCTGCTGGCCATCGGCATCGGTCTCGTGCTGAACGTGACGCTGCCGTGGGTGTTCGAGGACGAGCTTCGAGCGCTCCGGGCGCTGCTCCCCTAGCTCGGCTGAGTCTGGCCGTGCGGCGCGCCCGGCCCTAGAGTCGCGCCATGGGACGCCTGATCTTCTCCGCCATCGCCTCGCTCGACGGCTACACCGTGGACGCCTCCGGCTCGTTCGACTGGGCCGAACCCGATCCCGAGCTGCACGCATTCGTCAACGACCTCGAACGTGGTGTCGGCACGTATCTCTACGGCCGGCGCATGTACGAGACCATGCGCTGGTGGCAGGACCCGACCCTCCCCGAGGGTGAGCAGGTGTACGCGGACTACGCGGCGATCTGGCAGGACGCCGACAAGGTCGTGTACTCGGCGACGCTGGCCGAGGCGACGACACCCCGGACACGCGTGATCCGGCGCTTCGACGCCGGCGAGGTGCGCCGCCTGGTCGACGACGCCGACCGGGCTGTGTCGATCGGCGGACCGACGCTGGCGGCCGAAGCGTTCGCCGCCGGGCTGGTGGACGAGGTGTGGCTGTTCCTCTCCCCGGTGTCCGTCGGCGGCGGCACGCCGGCCCTACCGCTCGGGATGCGCCTCGACCTGGAGCTGCTCGACGAGCGCCGATTCGCGGCGGGGACGGTCGCGCTGCACTACGGCGTGCACTGATCCGAGCGGCTTGAGAAGACCTCAGCTTCTACTCCCACGGCCCGGGGGCGACGCACTACCCTGTGCGCGAAGGCCCGGCGCAGGTCGGGCCGGAGGAGGCCGACGATGGCCAGACATCGCGTCCTTGCGGTCACCGTGACGGGCGCCGCCGTGCTCGCGCTCACCCTCGGTCTGCCGCAGAGCGTCCAGGGCATCGCGCCGGGCGCGGCGAGCGTGCACTTCACGGCGGCCGGCGACTACGCCTCCGCCGCGTCCGCACAGTCTGTGCTCACGGGCATCAAGACCGCGGGTGCCGACCTCAACCTCGCCCTCGGCGACCTCTCCTACGGCACGACAGGCCAGGAGCAAGCGTGGTGCGACTTCGTCACGCAGACCGTCGGCGCCGGCTTCCCGTTCGAGCTGGTCTCCGGCAACCATGAGAGCAACGGGCAGAACGGCAACATCAACGACTTCTCCGCGTGCCTGCCCAACCAGCTGCCGGGCGCCGTCGGGACATACGGACGCGAGTACTACGTCGACGTCCCGCAGGGCGCCCCGCTCATCCGCTTCATCATGATCTCGCCGGGTCTGCCGTTCTCCGACGGCACCTGGACCTACGCCAGCGGCACCAGCCACTTCACCTGGACCCAGAACGCAATCGACGGAGCCCACGCGGCCAACGTCCCCTGGGTCGTCGTCGGCATGCACAAGCCGTGCCTCACGATGGGCCAGTACGCGTGCGACCCCGGCGCCGACCTGCTCAACCTCCTCGTCTCGAAACGGGTGGACCTCGTCCTGACCGGGCACGAGCACCTGTACCAGCGGTCGAAGCAGCTCGCGACCGGGGCGTCCTGCACCTCGATCACGCCCGGCATCTACAACGCCGCGTGCGTCGTGAACGGCGGAAGCACCCTCACCAAGGGCGCCGGCACGGTCTTCACCACCGTCGGCACCGGAGGAAACGCCAACTACGACATCAACCCCA
Organism: Actinomycetes bacterium; assembly: GCA_023386675.1. Taxonomy (GTDB): domain Bacteria; phylum Actinomycetota; class Actinomycetes; order Actinomycetales; family Microbacteriaceae; genus Leifsonia. The sequence continues at coordinate 11,568 of JAEWJG010000391.1, read as the reverse complement.
ACGACAGCGAGGCCGGCTACTTCGCGGCGGCCTACGGCAACAGCGCGGCGCCGCTCTGGGGCCTCCTCGACGTGACGGCGAGCGCGACCCAGCTCAATGCGAACTTCGTGCAGACCGCAGGCGCCTCCTTCTCCGACGGCTTCGTCATCGGGCCGCCGCCCGCAGGCAACCAGCCGCCGAACGCCTCCTTCACGTCGTCGTGCACCGACCTCGCCTGCTCGTTCGACGGCAGTGGGTCGACCGATCCCGACGGCACCGTCGCGTCCTACGCCTGGGACTTCGGCGACGGCACGACCGCGACGGGCGCCACGACCACCCACACCTACGCGACGGCCGGCAGCTACACGGTGCGGTTGACCGTGACGGATGACGGCGGAGCCACCGGCGGGACGAGCAAGGTGGTCACGGTGACCGCGCCACCCCCGCCGCCCGATACTCTCGCCTCCGACGGGTTCGACCGCACAGTGACGGGTGGATGGGGTTCCGCCACCGTGGGCGGAGCCTGGTCGGTCGCGGGCACCTCGAGCCTGTACTCGGTCGCGAGCAGCGCGGGCCGCATCCAGCTCCCCACGGGTTCCGGCGGCACCGCGCGCCTTCCGGGCTTCAGCGCGACCGGGATCGACCTCCGGCTCTCGACGGCCATCGACAAGCTGCCGTCGTCGGGCAACGTCTACCTGACCATCCAGGGCCGCCGCATCCCCACAGCGGGCGCATACGCGTCGAAGGTGATCATCTCCTCCGCGGGCAAAGTCACCATCCAGATCGTGCGCGTGGATCAGAACAACGGCAACGAGGTGGTCGTGCAGTCCTCCGTCGTCGTGCCGAACGTGACCTACGCCGCCGGTGCGAAGCTCGACATCCGCGTCCGGACCACCGGCACGTCCCCCACGCTCGTCGAGACCAAGGCGTGGCTGGACGGCACGACGGAGCCTTCGGCGTGGCAGCGGTCGGCATCGGACTCCACCGCCGCACTGCAGGGGGCCGGCGGCATCGCGATCACCGGCTACCTCTCCGGAGGCGTCGCGAACACACCGGTCACGCTCTCCGTGGACGACCTGACCGCGACCAAGCCGTGACGGTCAGGCGGCGTCCCACCACCGCAGGACGCGGAGCGCGCGGAGGGTGATCCACTGGCTCGGGAAGCCCTCCATCTCGAACTCGACGATCACCGAGCCCTCGTGGAGGTTCTCGAGCACCCATCGGCCGTCCGTGTCCGCCTTGCCGCGGACGAGCTCGACGGCCTCCGCCAGCCGGGGATCGCGGCGGTCCTGCCGCCGGAAGTGCTCCAGCCCGCGCAGCACGTCGTGGTACCAGCGCACGGGATACGAGAGCATCGTCATCCGGGGGTCCGGGACGGATCCGTCCGAGCGCCGGCGGAACAGCCCACGCTCCAGCAGGTACTCCTCACCGGCGCTCGCGACCTCGTCCGCGCGGGGATCGTCGCCACCGGCCCGCTGCCAGTCCCGCAGCCCCTCGACCGCGCAGATCGTGGAGTGATAGGACGAGACGCGCGCCCCGTACTCGGCCCAGCAGTTCCAGCCGCCGTCGTCCAGCCGGGAGTCGACCAGGGTCCGGGCGATCGTGTCGCCGCCCTCGCCGAAGTACGACGCGATCGTGAGGGTCACGCCGTTGATGCACGGCTCGGTCTCGCCCTCGAAGTACGGTTCGCCGGCGTGCTCCCAGCGAACATTTTCGCGGACCCGGGCGATCGCGGTCCGGGCCTCCGGGCTCTCCGGGTCCAGCCCGAAGTCGACGAGCTGCTGCAGGGTGAAGTGCGTCCCGCTCCACGCGTCGAAGCCGTCGCGCTCCGGCGGGATCCATCCGGGACGGTACGTCCCACCATCCCAGAGGCCATCCTCTGCCTGCTCGGCGAGGAGGGTCGCTCCCCAGCCCTCGTGCGGGATCCGGGCCCGTTCGGCCGCCACCTCCTCCGGGGTCGCGTCGGTGAGATCGGCCAGCGCCTGCCAGCGGATCGCGGGGTCGGAATCGAGCAGCCAGTCGACGACGTCCATGCGCGACACGCTATCTCCAACCCGGCACGGCGCACACCTACGCGCACAGTTACCCCCCGGCCGAGGGCCGTGTCAATCACTGGACCCGCCTCCACCAGGTGTCTTCAGTGGACCGCACATCCCAACCGGACACATCCACCGAAAGGAAAAGTCAGTCATGACCATGTCAGACGACCAGTCCGCGGACACACCGATCTTCGACAGCAGGCGCGACGCGCTGGAGCCCGAGGCCGGTCTGCCGGAGACGGTGCTGCCAGAAGGCACGGCCGGGACCACCGGGGGCACGAGCACGAGCTCCGCCGGCGGCGGTAACGGCACGAGCGGCGGCGTCAAAGACGAGGCGAGCCGCGTCGCAGGATCGGCCGCGCAGGCCGGCAAAGAAGTCGCGGGCACCGCCAAGGAGCAGGCGAAGAACGTCGCCGAGGAGGCGAAGTCCCAGGCCAGGGAGCTCTACCACCAGACGCAGCGCGAGCTGCGCGATCAGGCCGCCCAGCAGCAGGAGCGGGTCGCCAGCGGCCTGCACTCGGTGGGCGACGAGCTGGACCAGATGGCCTCCTCGTCCGACCAGGGCGGCGTCGCCAGCGACCTGGTCCGCCAGGCCGGACAGCGCGCGCACTCGATCGCCAGCTGGCTCGACCAGCGCGACCCGGGCTCGCTGCTCAACGAGGTGAAGTCCTACGCACGGCGCAACCCCGGCACGTTCATCGCCGCGGCCGCCATCGCCGGTGCTCTCGCGGGTCGCCTGACCCGTGCGCTCGCCAGCGGCGGAGACGACTCCGGCAGCGGCAGCAGCGGCTCCAGCCGCACCGGCTCGCCGTACACCGGGACGGCCACGGCCACCGGCACCACCGGCTACTCCGAGAGCGAGATCGGCTATGCCACCGGCACGGTCGGTGTCGGCGGGACCGGCGGCGCCCTGGGTGACGACGACCTGTACGACGACGGCAGCGGCAACGAGGTTCCCCCGCTTCCCGGCGCCGGGTACACCGGGGGCCGGCCATGACCGACCAGCCCAGCCACGCCCGACGCGTCGCCGCCGAGCCGGTCGCTCCCGACCCCGCGGAGGAGCGCGCAGCGAACAGTTCGCTGGGTGAGCTCCTCGGAGAGGTCACCCGTGACCTCTCCACCCTGATCCGCCAGGAGATGGAGCTCGCCAAGGCCGAGATCCGGCAGACCGCCACCCGCGCCGGAAAGGGCGCCGGGCTGCTCGGTGGCGCCGGATACGCCGGTCTGATGGCGGTGTTCTTCCTGTCGATCGCCCTGTGGTGGGCGCTCGGCTACCTGGTGGGCAACGCCTGGTCCGGCGTGATCGTCGCGATCATCTGGGCCATCATCGCGCTCGTGCTGTACCTGGTCGGGCGCAAGCAGCTGGCAGCCGCGAAGGGCATGCCGCAGACCGTCGAGACGGTCAAGGAAATCCCCCCGACACTGAAACCGAACGGAGAGAACCGATGAGCGACGACCCGGACGCGATCCGCGCCGAAATCGAGGCCACCCGCGCCAACCTGAGCGGTGACGTGGACGCCCTGGCCGACAAGGTCACCCCCAGCAAGATCGCCCAGCGCCAGACCCGCAAGGTCAAGGGCGCCTGGCACTCCCTCAGCGACCGCGTGATGGGCACGGCGGACGACGTGTCGGGCAACGTGCACGGCGCGATGTCCGATGCCGGCAGCTCCGTCGCCGACGCCGGCCGCACCGTCGTGAACAAGGCGCAGGGCAACCCGCTCGCCGTGGGGCTCATCGCCTTCGGCGTCGGCGCCCTCGTGGCCTCCCTCATCCCGGCGAGCAGCAAGGAGAAGGAGCTGGCGTCGTCCGCCAAGGAGGCCGCCCAGCCGCTGATCCACGAGGCCACCGAGGTCGGCAAGCAGGTCGCGAACGACCTGAAGCAGCCGGCGCAGGACGCCGTCCAGTCGGTGAAGGAGACTGCACAGGAGGGGGTGTCCACCGTCAAGGAGGAGGCCACCGACCGCGCGAACGACGTCGCCAGTGAGGCGAAGGAATCGGGACAGCGGCTGCAGTCCGACCAGTAGTCAGCACCAAATCCCCCGAACGCGCGGCGGAAGGCCATCCCCCCGGACCTTCCGCCGCGTTTCGCCATTAACGAGAGGAAACGACGATGAGCGACATCGGGGCCAGCAAGCGCCTGGCCGACGCCCCCGCCCCCGAGGACTCCCGGAAACCGGACAGCCCTCCGCACCTCGACAAGCCCTCCTGGAAGCTGATCCTCAAGCGCACGCTGCGTGAATTCAGCACCGACAAGTGCACCGACATGGCGGCGTCGCTGACCTACTTCGGCGTGCTGTCCCTGTTCCCCGGGCTGATCGCCATCGTGTCGTTGCTCGGCGTCTTCGGCCAGGGCAAGTCCGCCACGACAGCGATCGAGGGCATCCTCACGCAGGTCGCGCCGGGATCCACCGCGAAGCTGCTGGAGGGACCCATCCAGAACGCGGTCGACTCCCCCGCCTCCGGCTTCGCCCTGGTCTTCGGCATCGTGCTGGCGATCTGGTCGGCGTCGGGATACGTCGGCGCGTTCTCGCGGGCCATGAACCGCATCTACGAGATCGACGAGGGCCGCCCGTTCTGGAAGCTCAAGCCGGCACAGCTGCTGGTGACGGTGATCACCGTCGTGCTGGTGACGATCGTCGGGCTGATCCTGGTCGTGAGCGGTCCGGTGACGAAGGCCGTCGGCAACGCGATCGGCCTCGGCTCCGGCGTGCAGATCGCGTGGGAGATCGTGAAGTGGCCGGTGCTGCTGATCATCGTCGTGCTGATCATCGCCGTCCTCTACTACGCGACACCGAACTCGAAGCAGCCGAAGTTCCGGTGGATCAGCATGGGCGCCGTCATCGCCATCGTCGTGCTGGCCGTCGCGACCTTCCTGTTCGGCCTCTACGTCGCCACCTTCGCGAACTACGCGAAGACGTACGGTCCGCTCGCGGGCGTGATCGTCTTCCTGCTGTGGGTGTGGATCGCGAACCTGGCACTGCTCTTCGGCGCCGAGTTCGACGCAGAGACCGAGCGCGGCCGCGAGCTGCAGGCCGGCATGGAAGCCGAGGAGACCATCCAGCTGCCGCCGCGCGACACGAAGCTCAGCGAGAAGTCCGAGAAGAAGGAGAACGCGCTGATCGACGAGGCGCGGAGGGTGCGTGAGGACGCCGACTAGGCGACGGCCGAGCCGACCACGCGGTTGCCGCCGGCGTTCTTCGCCGAGTACATCGCGTGGTCGGCCTCGCGGATGAGGCGATCCGGGTTCCATCCCGGGTCGCCGGTGCGCGCGATGGACATGCCGATGCTGGCGCTGATCGGGAACTCGGCGGGGACCTCGGCGAAGGGCTCCTCGATGGCGTGGCGGATGCGGTCCGCCACCTCCTCCGCGGCCGCGAGTTCCGGTACCTCGCAGATCACGACGAACTCGTCGCCGCCGTAGCGCGCCACGAGGTCCTCGCTGCGGACGGCGGCCTGCAGCCGATTGCCGACCTCGCGGAGCAGCAGATCGCCGACATGATGGCCCAGGCCGTCGTTGACGCGCTTGAAGCCGTCGAGGTCGATGAACAGGGTCGCGACCAGGGCGGCGGATGAGCGGCCGTATTCCAGCAGCTGCGTCTCCAGCCGGCGACGGTTCGGCAGCCCCGTGGTCTCGTCGTGCATGGCGGCGTGCTCGAGCTGGCGCTGCAGGCGCAGGGTGGTGATCGCCTGCGCGGCCTGGCCCGCGAGGGCGTCGGCCAGCGGTGCGGCTTCGGAGTCGAACTGGCGCGGGTGCAGGAAGAACGCGACGAAGACCCCGAACAGCACGTCGTCGTGCTGGATGGGCGCGACGAGCAGCGCGTCCACAGCCGAGTCGCGCATCGCGTGACCCAGGATCGGCGTCACGTCGTCGCCGGCGGAGGGGCCGCTCACCGTGAGCACCGCGCGCAGGCCGGACGCGCGCTCGACGAGCGTCCCGGTCTCGGAGATCGAGTGGAGCGGGTTGCTCCCGGCTGCTTGCGTGAAATTGCCCAGATCGTCCACGAGGAACACCGCGGATTGCTCGGCCTGGTACGCCTTCGCCACCGTGACGGCCAGAATGTCGACCAGCTCCTGCTCGGTGGTCGCGGCGGAGAAGGCGATCGAGGAGTCGATGATGAGCTGGAGCCGGTTGCGGGTACGCTCCTGGAGCGCGTGCGAGCGCATCAGCGCCTTCTCGTGCTCGGCCCTCTCGGTCGCATCGACGAGGGTGAGGAGCCTGCCGGCCTCGTTGTCGCGCTCGTCGACCACCACGGCGCGGGTGCTCCCGTCGATGTGCGCGATGCGGACGAGCCCGTCGGAGCGCCCGCCCACTCCGGAGATGCGGTGACGGAGGGACGCGTAGGCGCGGCCGTTCAGCTCCTCGTGCGAGAGTCCGGTCCAGGCGGCGAAGACGTCGTTCGACTCGGTGATCCGTCCGTCGGCGTCGAGCATGACGAGCGCACAGGGCAGGTCGTCCACTTCGATGGGGCGCACCGCTCGTCTCCTTAAAATCGCCGGACCGCCGGGTGACGGTACTGACTCAATGAACTTAGCGCACGAATGTTTGCAACCAGTCCTCGAACTGCGCCGGTGCGCTGGGACGCGCGATGTAATAGCCCTGGCCGCGATCGCATCCGGATGCTCGCGCCTGATCGAGCTGCTCGGCGGTCTCGATGCCCTCGGCGACCACCCGCATCCCGCTGCGCCGCGCGACCTCGACCGCGTCGGCGATGGCTTCCCAATCGCCTGCCGCGATGAGACTGCGATCGATCTTGAGCTCCCGGGCGTGGACGGCGACCGCCCGCTCGATCGAAGAATGACCAGCGCCGAAGTCGTCGATCGAGACGGTGACCCCCCAATTCTGGATGACGTCCAGACGCCCCGCCACCACGCCGTAGTCGGTGATCCGCTCGGCCTCGGTCACCTCGACGATGAGGTCGGCCGGCGGGATGCCCGTCTCGGACAGCTGGCGCTCGAGCTCGTCGAAGAAGAAGTCCGTCTCGAGCTGCAGCGGCGAGACGTTGACCGCGACCGCGAGGTCGATCCCGCGGTGATGCCAGTCGCGACCGATCCGGCAGCACTCGCGCAGCACGAACAGCCCCAGCTCGTGGATGGTCCCTGTCGCTTCGGCGAGCGCGACGAACTCCGCCGGCGGGATGGGCCCGCGCGTGGGATGCGTCCAGCGGCACAGGCCTTCGACGGCGACGACCTCGGTGGTGTTCAGGTCGATCTGCGGTTGCACGTGCACCTCGAGCTGGTGCGCATCGATCGCGTGGACGAGCTCCTGCGCATCCAGTTCCGGTAATGCCACATGCACCTCCTCTTGGGCCATCCCTGCGATCGAACCCGGGTCGGGGCGGTCTGTCAACGGTTCGGCGCGTGCACCCAGGTCGGGCGCGCGTCGTCTGCGAGGACGCTCATGAGGATGGAGTCCGTCCATTCGCCGTCCCAGAAGAGGGTGTCGCGCTGGCGTCCCTCGACGGTGAAACCGGCCTTCTCGTAGGACCGGATCGCCCGCGGGTTGAAGGCGTAGACGTCCAGCTGGACGCGGTGCAGCCCGATCCCTCCGAAGGCATGATCCAGCACGGCGATCATGGCCTCTGTGCCGAAACCGGCGCCCGGCCTGCCCGGCGCCAGGGCGATCCGGACGTTCATGGACGCGTTCTCCTCGTCCAGCTCGTTGAGCACGATCTCGCCCAGGTATTCGCCGGTCGACGCCTCCAGGACCGCCCAGTCCGCGCGATCGCCGGCCGGCCCGATGCGCTCCAGGTGCGCCCGGACGGCATCCTCCGTGAATGTCGCGCGCGTCCCGGTCAGCTTCAGCATCTCGGCGTCGAAGAGTCCGGGCCACACCTGATCGAAGTGCTCCGGCCCGAGCGGCTCCAGGCGGATGCGCGGCGCGTTCAGGGAGCGCACGTGCGCGAGCTCGGCCACAGCGACGCCCGGAGTGGGATGCGGACCGCTCACGGCGTCCGGAACTCCCGCTCCTCGGGGCCGAAGCCCGGCTGCGGGAAGTCGGGCCCGAAGTCGCCGGTCGGCTCCTCCTGCCTCAGAGTGTCGGCGATGCTGGGGCCCGCGCCGATCGGTGAGAAGGCCACGCGATCTCCCCGAGTACTCGACTGGTACGTCGTGCGGCGACCGTCGACGGTCAGCTCGATTTCGGCCGGCGGCTGACCGTCGGCGAACGGGACGGCGCGTTGCGTCGTGCTGCCGTCGTCCTCCACGAAGTCGGCGAGCCGGAAGGTGAGGCCGCCGCGATCGAACGACACGCGGACCAGGAGGTACGTGCACAGCTCATCGTCGTCGAGGGCGTCGAGCTCGGCCACGAGCGCACTCAGCTCCTCGGTCGTCCCGAGTGCGGAACCCGCTTCGGTCAGCTCGCGCGCCCATGCCCGCACGTGCGGCGCCAGGTCGTCGATCGCCCGGTCGTACGACTCCGGCGACGTGCCCTGGATGCCGTATCCGCCCCACTCGGCGACGTACCGGTCGCCCTCGTCGTCGTGCTCGACGGCGACCACCACGGGATGCGCTGAGCGCTGCGCGGCCTCCCAGGCCGCGAACTCCTCCGGCGAGTAGGACGCGCGCAACCGGCGCACCGCATCCTCGTCGCCCGGGCTCGCCGCGTGCGCGAGGATCGCCCGCTCGAAGAACTCGTCGTCCTCCACTGCCACTCCCTTCGACCCCCTCAGCATCGCAGGGACCGCCCCCGTGGTGAAGACCACCCCTCCGGATCGGATAGCGTTCTCTGAACGTCCATACATGTACCGGAGGAGAGCCCGTGACGACGACGACCGCCACCGCATCCGCGACCAAGGGAGCATCGCTCCGGCGGAGCCTCGGCCTCTGGGCGATCGTGGGGCTCGGCCTCGGGTACATGACGCCGACGGTCGTCTTCGACACCTTCGGGATCGTCTCGGGGGAGACCAAGGGCGCCGTCCCGGCCGCCTACCTCGTCGCACTGGTCGTGATGCTGTTCACCGCCGTCAGCTACGGCAAGATGGCGGGCGCCATCCCGAGCGCGGGATCGGCCTACACCTACGTGCGCGAGTCCATCCACCCCAACCTGGGCTTCATGGTCGGCTGGACCTCGCTCATCGACTACGTGCTGCTGCCAATGGTCAACTGCCTGATCATCCGGCTGTACTTGGAGCAGGTCTTCCCGGCCGTTCCCGGCTGGATCTGGGTCGTGCTGTACTGCGCCGCGGTCACCACTCTCATCTACTTCACGATGCGCGGGACCTCGAACGTCAACATGATCCTGCTGGTGTTCGCCATCGTCGTCATGGCCGTGTTCGTCACCATGGTGGTCGTCCAGCTCGCGAACGGGGCCGGCGATGGCACGGTCGCATCGGTCAAGCCGTTCTTCCACGACGGCGTCACGCTCGGCGCGGTGCTCACCGGCGCGACGGTCGTCTGCTTCTCGTTCATCGGCTTCGACGCAGTGACGATGTACGCGGAGGAGGCCAAGACGCCGCGGATCATGCCACGCGCCATCCTCCTCACCGTGCTCATCGGCGGCGCGATCTTCCTGGTCGCCGCGTACTTCACGCAGCTCCGCTTCCCGACCAACGCGCCGTTCGGCGAGTTCACCGACGACCCGCTGCCGCAGATCGGCCTCATCGTGGGCGGCCCGGTGTTCCAGGCGATCTTCGTCTCGGCCGGCTTCGCCGCCACCCTCGCCTCCGGGCTCGCCTCCCACGCCTCGGTGTCGCGCATGCTCCTGGTGATGGGCCGCAACAACGTGCTCCCCCGCCGGTTCTTCGGCCACATCGACGCCAAAACGCAGACGCCGACGTTCAACATCATCCTGGTCGGCGTGATCTCGCTGCTGGCGGCGGCGTTCTCGCTCGAGCTGATCTCCGCCTTCATCAACTTCGGCGCGCTGATCGCCTTCACCTTCGTGAACATCTCTGTCATCGCCTGGTTCGCGATCCGGCAGGGCCGCCGACGGACGTTCACGGATGTGGTGCGCTTCATCGTGCTGCCCGGCATCGGGATGCTGCTGACCGGCCTCCTGTGGATCAACCTCCACGCGGACGCGCTGATCGGCGGCATCATCTGGGCGGTCATCGGGTTCGCCTACCTGCTGTTCCTGACGCGCGGGTTCCGCCGGCCGGTCGCCGCGTTCGACGAGAACCAGCCGGTGACGGGCTTCAACAAGGCGGTCTGACGCGGTCCGGGCAAGGCCATAAGGACCGTTCAGCCCCTCCACAGCCTGCGTAAGAATCCCGAAAGAATGCGAATGCATTCTGGGATACATGGATCACACGTTGAGCGCCACCGCACCGGCCCCGCAGGTGCGCCCTCGGGTACGCGCCGGCTCCGGTAGCGGTCGCGGCGGCACCTTCGCCGTCCGCGCGGCGCTCGTCCTCGGCGTGGTCGTGGTGCTCGGGATGTGGTGGTTCACCGTGCCCGCCGGGTACGCCGCGACACCCGCGAACGCGCTCACGTCGTTCGGCGAGCTGGCCGGCATGGTCGGCGGGTTCCTGGTCTGCGCGCAGGTGCTGCTGATCGCGCGGGTGCCCTGGTTCGAGAATGCGGTCGGGCTCGACAAGCTGGTGTCCTGGCACCGCTCGCTCGGCGCGTCGGTGCTGTTCCTGATCGTCGCGCACGTGCTGTTCCTGGTCTTCGGCGGCGAGCTCAGCGACAAGAACCCGCCGTGGACGGAGTTCGTCACCATCCTCGACTCCTACCCCGACATGGTCACCGCGCTCGTCGGCACCATCGCCTTCCTGGTGGTCGGTCTGAGCAGCGCGCGGCTCATCCGGACGAAGCTGTCGTACGAGGTCTGGTACTGGCTGCACGTGACGACGTACGTCTCGATCTTCCTCACCTTCTTCCACCAGCTCAGCGGCGGCTCGCACTTCGTCTCCCAGCCGGTCAACCGCATCCTGTGGCTGACGCTCTACCTCGGCACGGCCGCCGCGGTGCTGACCTGGCGACTCATCCTCCCCGGGCTGGACGCCTGGCGCGGCCGGATGCGCGTCGCCGCGATCGTGCCGGAGAGCGAGGGCGTCAACAGCGTCTGGCTGACCGGGCCGCGCGTGGCGCAGCTCGGGGTGCGGGCCGGAAACTTCCTGCTCTTCCGCTTCTTCAGCCGCGGACACCTGGCCACCGCGCACCCCTACTCCGTCTCGGCGGTGCCGACCGACGGCTACCTGCGGATCACCGTGGGCGCGCTCGGAGACCACTCCAGCCGCCTGCCGCACCTGCGGCCGGGTTCACTCGTCTTCGCCGAGGGGCCGTTCGGCCGCTTCACCGCCGACCGGGCCAGCCGCCCGCGCATCCTGCTCGTGGCCGGCGGGGCGGGCATCGGACCGATCCGCGCCCTCGCCGAGGAGCTGGTCCGCCGCGGCGCGCAGCCGGTCGTGCTCTACCGCGCCCGGTCCGCCCGGCACCTGGCGCTGCTGGGCGAGCTGCAGGCCATGCCGGGCGTGACCGTCATCCCGCTGGTCGGCCGCCGGTCCGAGCTCGGCTACGACCCGCTGGCCGCCGAGCCGCTGCACCGCCTCATCCCGGACGTCCACGATTGGGAGGCCTTCATCTGCGGACCGGAGGGGATGGCGGATCG
>JAEWJG010000314.1 GCA_023386675.1 Actinomycetes bacterium | reverse complement strand
GGTCGAGCGAGATCGCCTCGACCGGCGTCGCCGCGAGCGGCGCGAGCGCGTCGTCGAGGCTGCCGTACGGCGCCGCGACGAAGATCGCGGGCCGGTCGAGCGCACCGGCGAGCTGGTCATAGGCCGTGCCGACCGCGGCGAGCACCGCATCCCGCGGCTCGTCGATGCTCTCGCTGACGAGCGCGGGCTCGTCCAGCTGCACCCAGGGCGCGCCCGCGGTAGCCAGACGCGCGAGCAGCTCGCGGTACACCGGCAGCAGGTCGGCCAGGCGCGACAGTGGGCGGAAGCCCTCCGGCGCGTCATCGCTCGCCTTGCTCAGCAGCAGGAAGGTCACCGGGCCGACCACGACCGGCCGCGTCACGAAGCCCGCAGCTCTGGCCTCCTCGAACTCGCGCACGATGCGGTCGGACGCCAGGCGGAAGTCCGTCTCCGGCCCGATCTCGGGCACCAGGTAGTGATAGTTGGAGTCGAACCACTTGGTCATCTCGAGCGGCGGGTTCTCCCCCTCGCCACGCGCGATGGTGAAGTAGCCGGCCAGGTCGACCCTGCCGTCGGCTCCGGCGAGCCCGGCGAAGCGCGACGGCACGGCGCCCACCGTGACGGCCGCATCCAGCACCTGGTCGTAGTAGCTGAAGCTCTCCGGGATGGAGGCGTCGGTGCGGCCGAGGCCGAGCGACGCGAGGCGTTCGCGCGTGGCCGAGCGCAGGTCGGCGGCCGTCGCCTCCAACTCGTCCGCGGTGATGCTGCCGGCCCAGAACGCCTCGACGGCCTTCTTGAGCTCGCGGCGGCGGCCGATGCGCGGGTAGCCGATGATCGTGCCCGCCGGGAAGGCGGGGCGCGCGGTGGTGTCGGTCATGCTGGTTCCTTCTGGGTGGTGGGGCGGTCTGCGTCACCGGACGGCAGGGCGCCGATCCGGTCCAGCACGGAGAGCACAGCCTCGTGCTGGTTGAACGTGTAGAGGTGGATGCCGGGGGCGCCGCCGTCGAGAAGGCGCTGCGCGAGCCTGGCCGCCCAGGCGATGCCGATCTCGCGGCGGCCCTCGTCGGTCGGCTCGACCTCCAGCTCGATGGCGAGGTCGCTGGGGAGGTCCTCGCCGCTCAGCTCCAGCATCCGCTTCAGGCGGGCGGGGCTGGTGACGGGCATGATCCCGGGCAGGATGGGGAACGCCACGCCGGCGTCGGCCGCGCGCTGCGAGAAGTGCAGGAAGTCCTCGGCGTGGAAGAACAGCTGGGTGATCCCGAGGTTCGCGCCGGCCGCCTGCTTGGCGAGGAGGGCGTCGATGTCCTGCGAGACGGAACGCGACGACGGGTGCCCGTTGGGGAAGGCGGCGACGGCGATCTGCACGTGCTCGCGATGCTCCAGCACGGCCCGGGCGTGCAGCCCGGGGACCGTCAGCTCGCCGTAGGGCACGCGCTCGGCCTGCACGCGGTGGATGAGCTGCACCAGCTCGGCGGTCGTCCGGATGTCGCCGATCGGATCCTCACCCTCCGGCAGGTCAGCGGGCGGGTCGCCCCGCACGGCGAGGAACCGGCGCACGCCCGCATCCAGGAACTCCCGGATCAGCCGGTTGGCCTCCTCGTGCGACGAGCCGACGCAGGTCAGGTGCGCCATCGGGCTCACGTCGGTGTGCTCGAGGATGTAGCGGAGGACGTCGAGGGAGGCCGTGCGGGACGAGCCGCCGGCGCCGAACGTCACCGAGATGAAGTCGGGACGCACCGCCGCGAGGCGGTCGATCGTTCCCGGGAGCGCCGCTGCGGCGCGCTCGTTGCGGGGAGGGTACAACTCGAAGGAGTACCGGGCCTCGGTACAGCTCATGGGATCCTCGGATGGTCGGACAGCGGCACGGGATACCCGCCGCACGCGGATGCGCGGTGGCGGTTTCACGGGCGGGTGCCGGGCTCGGCTGTCGCACCACGTCAGCGGTCGCCCGCTTCGGTTGAGAGGAAATCTAGCAATGCAGAAGGCCGGACGGAATCGCCTGCGTCATGCTTCGACACAGTCGATCCTGCCCGGCCTCCCGGTTCGGTTCTTCGCCTTCTAGGCTGTCGTCACCTCGAACGGCTCGAACGCCGCGTGGTACTCGGGCAGGATCCGCGCAGTGACGCGGGTGCCCTCCTCCACGTACTCGGTCGAGATCACGCGGCCGCGCTCGTGCAGTGCGGAGATCAGGTCGCCGCGGTCGTACGGGACCACGAGCTCCACCTCGAGGGACGGGTCGGGCAGCAGGCGCGCGATGGCGGCGAGCACCTCGTCGATGCCCTCGCCCGTGCGGGCGGAGGCGAAGATCGCGCCCGGCTCCAGACCTCGCAGGATCAGGCGGTCGTCGGCGGGGATCAGGTCGGCCTTGTTGAAGACCACGATCTCCGGGATGTCCCGCGCACCCACCTCGCCGATGACGTCGCGGACCGTCGCCAGCTGCGACGCCGGGTCGGGGTGCGAGCCGTCGACCACGTGCAGGATGACGTCGGAGTCGGCGACCTCCTCCAGCGTCGAGCGGAACGCCTCCACCAGCTGGTGCGGCAGGTTGCGCACGAACCCGACGGTGTCGGCGAGCGTGTAGAGGCGACCGTCCGCGGTCACGGAACGGCGCACAGTCGCATCCAGCGTCGCGAACAGCGCGTTCTCGACCAGCACGCCGGCCTTCGTCACGCGGTTCAGCAGGCTCGACTTGCCCGCGTTGGTGTAGCCGGCGATCGCGACCGACGGTACCGAGTTGCGGTTGCGGTTCGCGCGCTTCGCCTCACGGGCCGGCTTGAACCCGGCGATCTGCTTGCGCAGGCGCGCCATGCGGGTGTGGATGCGGCGGCGATCCAGCTCGATCTTCGTCTCACCGGGGCCACGCGAGCCCATGCCCGCACCGGCGCCGCCCACCTGACCACCGGCCTGGCGGGACATCGACTCACCCCAGCCGCGGAGGCGCGGGAGCAGGTACTCGAGCTGGGCGAGCTCGACCTGCGCCTTGCCCTCACGGCTCTTGGCGTGCTGGCTGAAGATGTCGAGGATCACGGCCGTGCGGTCGATCACCTTGACCTTCACCACGTCCTCCAGCGCACGGCGCTGGCTCGGGGCGAGCTCGGTGTCGGCGATGACGGTGTCGGCTCCGAGCGCCGCGACCACGCCGGCGAGCTCCTCCGCCTTTCCCCGTCCGAGGTACGTGCTCGGGTCCGGGTGCGGACGGCGCTGCAGCAGCCCGTCGAGGACGGCTGCTCCGGCGGTCTCGGCGAGTGCGGCGAGCTCGCGCATGGAGTTCTCGGCATCCTGCAGAGAGCCCTGCGAGTACACGCCGATCAGCACCACGTTCTCGAGGCGCAGCTGCCGGTACTCGACCTCGGTGACGTCCTGCAGCTCCGTCGACAGGCCGGAGACGCGGCGCAGGGCCGCACGCTCCTCCCGGTCGAACTGCTCTCCGTCGTGGTAGCCGCCGTCGGTGCCCTCGGCCTGCAGCGCCTGGGCGCGATCCGTGCTCCCCGCCCCGAAGAGCGTCACGGAAGCGCGGCTCTGCTCGGTCGAGAGCACGCGTGCGACCACGTCGTCGTCGGCGTGTTCGCGGATGTTGGTCTTATCAGTCATTCATTCCCCTGATCCGGGATAAACCCTAGTTCGTCTTGTTCACGTCTGTCCTGTACCGTCTGCTTATGGCCAGCGGAGATCACTACTTTTCCCCGGCGCCGGAGAGCGAGCTGAACCTGCGGCCGTTCACCGCACGCCTGGCCGGACGGACCTACGAGCTCGTGACGGCCAACGGCATCTTCAGCCCCGAGCGCGTCGATATGGGCACGCGAGTGCTGCTGGACCATGTCCCCGCAGCGCCGCCCGGAGGTCAGTTCCTCGACCTGGGCTGCGGCTGGGGGCCGGTGGCTCTCACACTTGCTCTCGAATCCCCTCATGCGACGGTCTGGGCCGTCGACGTCAACAACCGAGCGCTGGATGTGGTCCGCATGAATGCGGAGAAGCTCGGCCTCACCAATGTAAACCCGGTGACCCCGGATAATGTTCCCGACGACGTGCGGTTCACGACGATCTGGTCGAATCCGCCGATCCGGGTGGGCAAGAACGAGCTGCACGCCATCCTGGAGCGGTGGCTCCCCCGGCTCGAGCCCGGGTCGGACGCGTGGCTCGTCGTGCAGCGGAACCTCGGCAGCGATTCGCTGCAGCGGTGGATCCAGGCGACGTTCCCAGAATTGACGACCACGCGAGCGGCGACGTCCAAGGGGTACCGCGTGCTGCGGGCACGGTCGCACGCTGCCGGATAGCGGTCAGGCGAGTTCGAGCGTCCCGGTGTAGACCAGCTGGGCCGGACCGGAGAGGCCGACGTGCTCGCCGTCCCCCGTCGGGAACATGCGGACGCCGACCGTGCCGCCGGGGACATCCACGCGCCACTGGTTCGGCGCACCCTCCCCCGCCCAATAGCGGACCGCAAGGGCCGCGGCGGCCGCGCCGGTTCCGCAGGACAGCGTCTCGCCGCTCCCGCGCTCGTGCACGCGCATCCGGATACGGCCGACGCCGTCCTGGATGAGCGGCTCGTGCGGAACGACGAACTCGACGTTGGCGCCGTTCTCGGGCGTCGGCTCGAGGTGCGGGATGTACGACAGGTCGGCCGCATCCAGCTCGGCGTCGTCGGCGACCGCCACCACGACGTGCGGGTTGCCCATGTCGATGCCGAGCCCGGGCCGGGCGACCGGGAGCTCCTTCGCGCGGACCAGCGGCTCGCCGCCGGCCAGGTCCCAGCGGCCCAGGTCGACCTGGAAGCCGTTGGTGCTGCGCTGCACGTCGCGCACGCCTGAGCGGGTGCCGATCGCGAGCGTTCCGCCCTCCGGCAGCTCGGCGAGCCCGGTCTCGAGCAGGTAGCGGACGTACACCCGGATGCCGTTGCCGCACATCTCGGCTTCGGACCCGTCGGCGTTGTAGTAGTCCATGAACCACGTAGCGGCGTCGTCCTCGGCGAGGGCAGCCTCTCCCGCGGGCAGGTGCGCGGAGCGGACCGCCCGGATGACGCCGTCCGCGCCGACGCCGAAGTGCCGGTCGCAGATCTCGGCGATCTGGGCGGCCGTCAGCGGCAGGTCACCCTCGGGGTCGGAGTACAGGACGAAGTCGTTGCCGGTGCCCTGGCCCTTGGTGAAGTGGATGGTCGCCATGCCGTCCAGCCTACCGATCGGCGGCTGGGTGGTCGGCGGGATGCTCTGCGGAGCGATCGGCGACGTCCACCATCGCTTGTGCGGCATCCACGAGCTGCGGGTCATCGTAGTCGAGCCAGTGGATGCCCGGGTAGCGCTTGAACCAGCTGACCTGCCGCCGTGCGTAGCGGCGCGTGAGCTGCTGGGTCTGGGCGATCGCGTCGGCGCGTGTCAGCTCGCCGCGGAGCTCGGCGAGGGCTTGCGCATAGCCGATGGCGCGGCGGGCGGTGATCCCGTCGTCGAGGCCGCGTGGGAGGAGGCTCTCGACCTCGGCTAGAAGGCCGTCCTCCCACATCCGCTCGACGCGGGCGTCGAGCCGGACGACCAGCTCGTCACGCGGCGCGGACAGGCCCAGGAGGACGGTCGGCCGGTGCCACGGCTCCGGCGCGTCGGGGAGGGTGCCTGCGACCGCGGTCCCGGTCAGCTCGGCGACCTCCAGGGCGCGGACGATTCGGCGGCCGTTGGTGGACCCGATGCGCCGGGCGGCCTCCGGGTCCACGGCGGCGAGGCGCTGGAACAGCATCCCCGGGCCGTGCGCGGTGAGCTCCGCTTCCAGGCGCGCGCGGAGTTCCGGGTCGGTGCCGGGGAAGTGCAGGTCGAAGACGACACTCGACACGTAGAGACCCGAGCCGCCGACCAGGATCGGCACCGCGCCGCGGGCGAGGATGTCCGCGATGATCGCGCGCGCCTCCGGCTGGTAGCGGGCGACGGTGGCCTCGTCGGTGACGTCGAGGACGTCGAAGAGGTGGTGCGGGATGCCGCGCCAGTCGCTCTGCGGGAGCTTTGCGGTGCCGATGTCCATGCCGCGGTAGAGCTGCATCGCGTCGGCGTTGACGACCTCGGCGGCACGCCCGCGGGCGCGGAGCGCCTCGGCGAGGGCGAGGGACAGGTCGGTCTTGCCGGTGCCGGTC
>JAEWJG010000309.1 GCA_023386675.1 Actinomycetes bacterium | reverse complement strand
CCCCATCTTCGACGAGGTGTGGTGTCGCAGCTCGGTCAGCTCCCACATCCCCGAGTCAGGCTGCCTCCACACGTCGCACACCCGATCCGCGACATCCGAGACCAGACGCCGGGTGGGCACGTCGAGCACGTTGCCCGCGGCGGCATACGCCAGCGCGACGCTGAGCAGGTCACCGTACACGCCCAGCTGCAGCTGCGCCGCAGCACGGTTGCCGGTGACGACCGGTCCGATGCCGCGCCACCCGGGCACGTCGTGCGTCCGCGGCTCCGCCGACGACGCCTCGCGCAGCCCGTAGAGGATGCGCAGCTCGGCCTGATCGCCCTTCACGGCGCGCAGCAGCCACGAGATCGCCGCGTGCGTCTCCTCCCGCAGCCCGAAGCGGGCGAGCGCACGCAGCGAGTACGCCGTGTCCCGCACCCACGCGAACCGGTAGTCCCAATTCTTTCCGCCGCGCGGGGTCTCCGGCAGGGAGGTCGTGGCCGCCGCCGCGATGGCGCCGGTCGGGGCGTACAGGAGCAGCTTGAGCGCGAGTGCGCTGCGCTGAACCGCATCCGCCCACGGGCCGTCGTACGAGAAAGTGCGCGACCACAGCTCCCAGTTCGACACGGTGCGGTCGATCCCGATGTCGACGTTGCCGGGCTCGGGCAGGTGCAGCGGCTCGTCGTGCGTCGCCACGACCGTCAGCGTGCGTCGGTTGCCCTCCGTCACCCGGATGCGTCCGCCGAAGCGGGGCGCGTCGGCGTCCCCCTCGGTGTCGTCCAGCCCGGTGACCCCGATGTTGACCGTCCCGACGCGCAGGATGCGGTTGCCGTCGATGTGCTCGGCCCAGGGACTAGACATCCCGAGCACCGTGCCCGGCTCGACCGACCAGTCCATGACGACGGTCCCGGCGACCCCCTCGATACGGCGCGCGAACTCCAGCCACGGCAGGCGGCCGGCGACGCCGGTGACCAGTGCGTCCGTGACCCGGACGGTGCCGTTCTCAGTGGTGAACGTCGTCTCGAGCACGTTCGTGCCCGGCAGATACCGGCGGCGGGAGGTGAACTCCGCGACCGGTCGGAGCAGCATCCGGCCGCCGTTCCCGGGGTCGAGCAGCGACGCGAAGACAGGCGGCGAGTCCAGACTCGGGATCGGCAGCCAGTCGACGGTGCCCGACCTGTCGATCAACGCGACCGTACGGCCGTCGCCGAGGGCGGCGTGGTCCTCGATCGCGGCCGCAGCCATCCCGGGCCCGGTCACACCTTCTGCTGGAGGCCGGCGGCGGAGATGACCGCCTCGCGAAAGGCCGGCGTCAGCTGCTTCGCGGTGGGCCGTGACTCGGGGTCGCTCGCGGTCATGGAGTGCAGGATGCGCGTCCAGTCATCGGGGAGGTCGCCGGGCACCGGCGGCTCGTGGTCCAGACGTGCCATCGCGGCCTCGACAGCGTCGCCCGGATAGGCGACCGAGCGTGTGAAGCACTCGAGCAGCACGAGGCCGAGCGAGTAGATGTCGCTCGCCGGGGTGGCGGGCTGCCGGCGCGCCTGCTCGGGGCTGAGGTAGGCGGCCGTGCCGGTCGTCTTGCCGTCCTCGGGCGTCGACGGCACTCCGGTGATGCCGCTCGCGATGCCGAAGTCGGTCAGTCGTGCCCGGGCACGGAACGTGGTCGTGCCGTACGAGACCAGCATGATGTTCGACGGCTTGATGTCGCGGTGTACGACGCCGTTCGCGTGCACGTACTCGAGCGCCTCCGAGATGTCGTACGCGACCTCGGCGATCTCCTCGAGCGACAGTTCCCGCTGGCCCAGCATCGCGGCGAGATCGGTGCCCGAGACGAGCTCCATGATGAGGAAGGGCCGCGGATCCTTCGGCGCGGTGTAGTCGATCCCGGCGTCGATCAGCGAGACGATTCCGTGATGGCTGAGCCGCGCGAGCGCCGCCTGCTCTGTACGGTACTGCGCCATCTCCTCCTCGCCGCCGGAGCGGTAGAGCTTGATGGCCACCTCGCGCCCCAGCAGCTCGTCGACCGCGCGGAAGATGCTCGCCTCACCGCCGCGGCCGATGACGTGCTGCGGCCGGTAGCGGCCGAGCAGCGCGGGGATGGTCGACTCGGGCATCAGCCGTTCCGTGACCTCAGCAGGGCGAACGACGACTCGCCCAGGATGACGCTGGAGCCGTCGTCCAGCGCCAGTTCCGGGTCGCTCGACAGCTCCAGCTCCCAAGCGCCGCCGATCGCGTCCGGGAGCACGAACTGCACGCCGTTGCCGGCGCCGTTCAGCATCAGCAGGAACGAGTCGGCGCCTTCGTGGCGGAGCTCGAACGCGATCGATCGCGCCTCGGGGTCGCCCCAGTCCTCGTCCGCGAACGGCTCGCCGTCGGCGCGAAGGATGCAGACCACATCGGTGCCGCCCACGTCGGGCGCGTGCCGATACCACTCCGGCCGCAGGGCCGGCTCGGTGCGGCGCAGGTGGATGAGCTTCGTCGTGAACTCGTGCAGCTCCCAGTCCGCGTTGTCCCAGTCGAACCAGGAGATCTCGTTGTCCTGGCAGTAGGCGTTGTTGTTGCCCCGCTGGGTGCGTCCGATCTCATCCCCACCGAGGATCATGGGGACTCCGGCCGACAGCAGCACGGTCGCGAGGAAGTTCTTGCGCTGGCGCGTGCGGAAGGCGTTGATACCCTTGTCATCGGTCGGGCCCTCGACGCCGTAGTTGTTCGAGCGGTTGTCGGATTCGCCGTCGCGGTTGTCCTCGCCGTTGGCCTCGTTGTGCTTCTCGTTGTAGCTGGTGAGGTCGGCGAGGGTGAAGCCGTCGTGGGCCGTGATGAAGTTGACGCTCGACAGCGGCGCGCGGCGCGAGTCCTCGTAGATGTCGGGACTGCCGAGCACGCGCTGCGACAGCGTCGACAGCACCCCCGGCTCCCCGCGCCAGAAGTCGCGCACGTCGTCACGGAACTTGCCGTTCCACTCCGACCAGTCGGCCGGAAACCCGCCGAGCTGGTAGCCGGCGACATCCCACGGCTCGGCGATCATCTTGACCTGCGCGAGCGTCGGATCCTGCTGGATGAGGGTGAGGAACGCGCTGTGCAGGCTCGCGTCGCCGCCCTGGCGGGTCAGCGTGGTCGCCAGATCGAAGCGGAAGCCGTCGATGTGGTAGTCCTCGACCCAGTACCGCAGCGAGTCCATGATGATCTGCAGCGCCGCCGGGTGGCTGACGTTCCAGCTGTTGCCCGTGCCCGTGGTGTCGAAGTAGTGGGCAGCATCCCCGTCGACCAGGCGGTAGTACGACGGGTTGTCGATGCCCTTGAACGAGTAGGTCGGCCCCAGGTCGTTGCCCTCGGCGGTGTGGTTGTAGACGACGTCGAGGATGACCTCGATGCCGGCCGCGTGCAGCGCCTTGACCATTCCCTTGAACTCGTCGACCTGGTGCCCGGTGTCGCCGGTTGCGGCGTACTCGTTGTGCGGCGCGAAGAACCCGATGGAGTTGTAGCCCCAGTAGTTGCGGAGGCCCTTCTCGACGAGGTGCGCATCCTGCACGAACTGGTGGACGGGGAGCAGCTCGACCGCCGTCACGCCGAGGTTCTTGAGGTACTCGACGGCGGCGGGGTGCGCGAGCCCGGCGTAGGTGCCGCGGAACTCCTCGGGCACCCACTCCATGAGCTTGGTGAAGCCCTTGACGTGCATCTCGTAGATGATGGTCTCGCTCAGCGGCGTGCGCGGCCGCTCGTGGTCGCCCCAGTCGAACTCCTGCCGGTCGACCGCGACGCCGAGCGCGACGTGGCGCGCGCCGTTCGTGTCGCTCCGGCGCTTCGGCCGGCCGAGCTGGTGCCCGAAGACGGCCTGGGTGTTGTCCCACGACCCGGTGACGGCGCGGGTGTGCGGCGGAAGGAGCACCTTGGCGGGGGAGAAGCGGAGGCCGTTGGCCGGATCCCAGGGACCGTCGACGCGCAGGCCGTAGCGGGTGCCCGGCACGAGCCCGGGGACGAAGCCGTGGAAGACGTGACCGGTGCGGTCGGGCAGCACGGTCTGCTTCTCGCGCCCGCGCTGGTCGAACAGCGAGACGATCACCGTGTCGGCGTTCTCGCTGTAGACGGCGACGTTCGCGCCGCCCTCGCGCAGGGTGATCCCGAGCGGGTACGGGGAGGAATCGCCGCTCACGCGATCGCCCCGAGAAGGGACGCGCGGGGTTGGCGGGGGAGGGGGCAGGGCAAGGACACGGTGCCTCCGATCGGCGGTAGACCGCAACGATACCTGCGCGACGGCGCGGGCCTCCAGGCATTGACAGGGAGGGGCGGGGACGTTAGGTGCGGGGTGAGAACCAGACGGCGAGCTCCTCGGCGATGTCTCCGATGTCTTCGATCTCTCCTTCGGCGACCGCCAGGATGAAGTCGAACATGGCTTGCTCGTCGTAACGTTCGACGTATCCGTTGAGCTGGAAGAAAAGCGCGCACACGATCCACCCCGTGCGCTTGTTGCCGTCGAGCAGTGCGTGGTTGCGCAACATCGAGTGGAGCAGGGCAGCACCCTTCGAGAAGGCGTCCGGGTATGCGTCTCTGCCGAACAGCGTCGCGGCCGGTCGCGCGAGCGCAGACTGCAGCAGAACCGTGTCGCGAACGTAGTCGAGGGGTTCGCCGTCGTGAACGGCGCGAATGACCAGGAGTGACTCTTCGAGAGTCACATAGCGCGTGCTCAAGCGTCGCGCAGGCGCTCGATCAGGCCGGCGTTCTGCGTCACGATGCGGTCGATCAGCTGCTGAGTCGTGCGATCGTGGGCGGCGATGTAGGCGTCGACAGCGTCGAGCACGGTCGACGTGAAGCTGCTCTGCGTATCGGCAGCAATGGTTGTCAGCGCCTCCACCTGGTCGGCGCGGAAGGCGATGAGCTTCTTACTCCGCGCAGGAGTGGTCGTCTGGTCCACGCGAACGAGTATATAGGAATGCGGATCAGATATATACCCGCGTCACCCGCACCGCTGCCCCGAAGGCGGCCACCGCGTCCGCGGGCGGCTCGCTGAGGCCGGTGCCGGACAAGCTGACCTCCACGAGCAGCTCCCCGCGTCGGAAACGGAAGACGCCCTCCGCGTAGGCCGCGTCGGTCGCCCGGGCGTCGAGCGGGATGGTGCGGCGCAGGGCGACCAGTTCCCGGTACCACGAGAGCATCCGCGCGCCCTCCGGCCGCGAGGCCTCCGCCCAGTCGAGCTTCGAGCGCTGGAACGTCTCCGGGTCCTGCGGGTCGGGGACGACCGCCGGGTCCCATCCCATCTTCGCGAACTCCGCGATGCGGCCCTCTGCCGTCGCCTTGCCGAGCTCCGGCTCGGGATGCGAGGTGAAGAACTGCCACGGTGTGGTGGCCGCCCACTCCTCTCCCATGAACAGCATCGGGGTGAACGGGCCGAGCAGCGTCAGCGCGGCGGCGACGGCCAGGCGTCCCGAGTCGAGGGTCGCGCTCAGGCGGTCGCCCGCCGCGCGGTTGCCGATCTGGTCGTGGTCCTGGCTGAAGGCGACGAGCCGGGTGAAGGGGATGTCCGCGTCGATCGGGCGGCCGTGGTGGCGCTCGCGGAAGCTCGACCAGGTGCCGTCGT
>JAEWJG010000303.1 GCA_023386675.1 Actinomycetes bacterium | reverse complement strand
GTGCGACATCAGGTCGCACCTCCGTGGAAGCGGGCCTCAGTACCAGTTCGGGTCGTGCGACATCTCGAAGCTCCACGCGGCGCACGGTGAGCCGTAGGCCCGGTTGATGTAGTCCAGACCCCAGTTGACCTGCGTGTTCTGGTTCGTCATCCAGTCCGATCCGGCCGACGCCATCTTGCTGGCGGGCAGGGACTGCGGGATGCCGTAGGCGCCGCTCGACGTGTTGTACGCGTCCGCGCGCCAACCCGACTCGTGGTTCCACAGCTTGATCAGGCATGGCATCTGGTCGCTCCCCCAGCCGAACGCCGCCAGGCGGCCGGCCGCGTACGCTTGCGCTCCCGCCGGGTCGACGACCATGCCGGGCGGAGGCGCGAAGCCGTCCGACCCGCCGCCGGTGTTGGCTGCCGCTGCGGCGGCCGCGGCCGCCGCCTGCCCTGCCGCGTACTGCTGCTCGACCGACGCCTCCGTGTTCTTAAGGGTCGCGAGCTGGGCGTAGAGGGTGTTCGCGTGCTGCTTCTGGTCGGCGAGCTGCGCATCCGCTGCCTGCTTCGCCGCGGTCGCGACCTCCAGCGCCTTCTTCGCCGCGGTCGCGAGCTGGTCGCGGATGGTCTTGGCGTCCGCCGCCTGCGTGCTCAGCGACGACGCGACGTTCTTCTGTGCATTGGCCTGCGCGAACAGCGCGCTGGAGCGGTCGGCCAGCTGGGACACGGCCCCGAGCTGGTAGAGCAGGTGGTCGGACGTCGAGGCGGCCGGGCTGAGGAACAGGCGCAGGGACACCGACGACGTGCCGGCGCGGCTCAGCTGCTCGGCGAGCTTGCCGCTCTGCGCCTTCAGCTGGTCGGCCTTGGCCGTCGCATCCTGGGCCTTCGCGGCGAGGTCGTCGGCCTTCGCCGTCGCCTTGTGCAAGGCCTCCTCGGCGGCGCCGTACTCGCCGAGCCGCTTCACGGCCAGGTCGCCCGCGGCGTTCGCCGCTGTCTGCAGGCTCTGCAGCAGGCCGTTGATGCGGTCCACCTCGGCCTGCGCCGCGGCGGCGTTGTTCTTGGCGGCCTGCACGTCGTCCCACGACGGGTACGAGTCGGCGCTGGCCGGGGCTGCCCCTCCTGCGATCACCAGGGCGGCCGTCAGCGCGGCCGCGACCGCCGATCCTCGCCAGAACCGTCTCACCCGCGCACCTCGCTCTCTCGTCCCCGACCGGGGTCCAGGCTACGGGGTGGATGTCACGGAGCGTAGAAAGGCGCCGCGCCTGTCGCTTCTTCGATCATCGCGTCGACGACGGCCGGGTCGGTCGTGTTCTCGCCGAGGCGGTTCGGCTTCCCGGCGCCGTGGTAGTCGCTGGAGCCGGTGATCCGCAGCCCGTAGCGCCGTGCGAGCTCCCGCAGCCGGGCCACACCGTCGGGCGTGTTCTCGCGGTGGTCGAGCTCGAGGCCGAAGAGGCCGGCATCCACTAGGCGCCGCAGACGGTCCTCGGGGATGACGCGGCTGCGCCCGCCGGTCGCGGGATGCGCGAGCACGGGCAGTCCGCCTGCGCCGCGGATGAGACGGACGCCGGTCAGCGGCTCCGGCGCGTAGTGGGGCTGGAAATAGCCGCTGCGCCAGTGCAGGATGCCCGCGAACGCGGCGCTGCGATCGGACGCCAGCCCGCGGGCGACCAGCGCGTCGGCGATGTGCGGGCGGCCGACGGTCGCGCCCTCCGTCGCCTGCGCGAGCACGTCGTCCCAGGTGATGTCGTAGTCCTCGGAGATGCGGCGCACCATGTCCTCCGCGCGGCGCATCCGGCCGTCGCGGATGCGCTTCGTCTCGGCGACGAGCGCCTCGTTCGCCGGGTCGAACAGGTACCCGAGCATGTGGACGCTGGCGAACTCGATGCGCGTCGACAGCTCCATGCCGGGGATGACCGTCACGCCGGACCGCGCGCCCTCCGCCGCCGCCTCCGCCCAGCCGGCGGTCGAATCGTGGTCGGTGATGGCGACGGTGCCGAGCCCCGCGACCGCGGCGGCGCGCACCAGCTCCGCCGGCGTCTCGGTGCCGTCCGAGACGCTGGAGTGCGTGTGCAGGTCGACGGGACCACGGAACCGTCGCGCATCAGCCATGGTCAACATCCTAGGAGTGGAAGAATGGTCGGCATGTCGCAGTCCACGCAGAGCACGACCGACCAGGCGCCGCGCGCCACCCAGAATCGCTCGACCACGCCGGGGTCCGACGCGTTCAAGGAGTACATCGGCAGCGGGTGGGCGGAGCGGCCGGAGGAGCTCCCCGGGGCGCGGCCGCAGGCGCGGTACGCCGCGGGCCGCCGCGCGCGCGTGTCGGAGCAGTTCCCCGGCAAGCGGCTGGTCATCCCCGCCGGGCGGCTGAAGCAGCGCAGCAACGACACCGACTATGCCTTCCGCGCGCACTCGGCGTTCGCGCACCTGACCGGCTGGGGCTCCGACTCCGAGCCGGGCAGCGTGCTGGTGCTGGAGCCGACCGCGTCGGGCCATGAAGCGACGCTGTACTTCCGGGAGCGCGCGGGGCGCGACTCCGACGAGTTCTACGCCAACCCGGAGATCGGCGAGTTCTGGATCGGCCCGCGCCCGTCGCTCGCTCAGGTCGCGAGCGACCTCGGGCTGCCGACGCGCGGCATCGCCGAGCTGCAGACGGTGCTGGACGCGGTGGATGCGGACACGATCGTCCTGCGGGAGGCCGACCCGGCGCTCACCGACGAGGTGGATGCGGCGCGGCTGCTGCTGGGCGACGTGTCGACCGACACGGCGGATGCCGAGGACCACGCCGACGACGACCGCCTCGCCCGCGACCTCTCCGAGCTGCGCCTGATCAAGGACGACTTCGAGATCGCAGAGCTGCGCGCGGCCGTCGACGCGACGGCCCGCGGCTTCGAGGACGTCATCGCCGACCTGCCGCGCATCACCGCGCACCCACGCGGGGAGCGGCTCGTGGAGGGCGTCTTCAACGGCCGCGCCCGCGCCGACGGCAACGCAGTCGGCTACGACACGATCGCGGCGAGCGGCCCGCACGCGTGCATCCTGCACTGGACGCGCAACGACGGTCCCGTGGTGCCGGGCGACCTCATCCTGATGGATGCGGGCGTCGAGCTCGACAGCTACTACACCGCCGACATCACGCGCACCTTCCCCATCGACGGGGGGTTCACCGAGACGCAGCGGATGATCTACGAGGCCGTGCTCGAGGCGGCGGACGCGGCCTTCGCGATCGTGCGGCCGGGCATCCGCTTCCGCGAGATCCACGCCACCGCGATGGGCGTCATCGCCCGGCGCACCGCCGAGTGGGGGCTGCTGCCCGTGAGCGCCGAGGAGGCGCTGCAGACCGAGAACCAGCAGCACCGCCGGTACATGGTGCACGGGACGAGCCACCACCTCGGTCTCGACGTGCACGACTGCGCGCAGGCGCGGCGCGAGCTCTACCTCGACGGCGTGCTCGAGCCCGGCATGGTGTTCACGATCGAGCCGGGGCTGTACTTCCAGCCGGACGACCTGACGGTGCCCGAGCGGTTCCGGGGCATCGGCGTGCGGATCGAGGACAACATCCTGGTCACGGCCGACGGCGCCGAGAACCTGTCCGTCGGCATCCCGCGCACGGCGGACGATGTCGAGGCCTGGGTGCGCCGCCTCTCGCAGCGC
>JAEWJG010000301.1 GCA_023386675.1 Actinomycetes bacterium | reverse complement strand
GCGCACCCGCGTCGAAGCGGCGGCGGAGGCCGTCCGGCGGGCGCGCGAACGCGGCGCCGGCGAGGGCGGCGTGTACGCGCGCGACCTCGACCTGCTGCTCGCCGAGCGCGCCCGCCGCGACGAGGAGGCCGGACTGGTCGAGCTTCCTGCTCGCATCCCGGCGTCGCGGTTCAAGGATTACGTCAGCGACCCCGCGTCCGTCGCCGCCGCGCTGCGCCGGCCGATGCCCGAGCGACCGTACCGGCAGACCCGCCTCGGCACGCTCTTCCACTCCTGGGTGGAGGAGCGGTTCGGCACGGTCGCCGGCGCCGCCGATGAACTGGACGCGTACAGCGCCGAGCTCGACCTCGCCGGCGACACGCTCGAAGCCGAGCGCTTCGCCGAGCTCAAGGCGACGTTCGAGCGGAGCGAGTGGTCCGGCCGGGCGCCGGAGGAGGTCGAGCTCGAGATCCACATCACGCTCGCCGGCCAGGTCGTCGTCTGCAAGCTGGACGCGGTCTACCGGGCGGAGGACGGCGTCCACGACTACCAGATCGTCGACTGGAAGACGGGGAAGGCGCCGCGCGACGCCGACGACCTGGAGCGCAAGCAGCTGCAGCTCGCGCTCTACCGGCTGGCGTTCGCGCGCTACGCCGGCATCGACCCGGAGCGGATCGACGCGGTCTTCTACTTCGTCGCCGACGACCGCGTGGTGCGGCCGGAGCGGCTCTACGCCGAGGAGGAGCTGACGTCGCTCTGGTCGTCGGCGACGGGCTTCATCCCGCCGGAGCGGCGGTAGGCCTCCGCGCGGTCGCCGGGGGTCCGGTCGAGCATCGCCTCCACATCGGTCACGGCCATGATCGGCCCTGTCGCGGTCGACAGCGGGTTCATCGAGTTGCTGTGCACCCGATCCACCAGCCCGTCGAGCATCTCGACCGCGTCGTCCACGATCGACTGGTCGCGCACCTCGCGGCCGTGCAGGAGCCAGCGGGCCACCTCCAGCTCCGCGTACAGCATCGCGCGCTGGGTGAACTGGCGGTCGGTCGCCACCTGGCGGGTGGACGCGTAGGCGCCCAGCGCGCCGTCCGTCGCGTCCGGGTTCATCGCCAGCAGCCAGTGCAGGTCGCGCGCCGGGTCGCCCACGCGCAGCGCGGACCAGCCCAGCACGCCGGCGACCGAGTCGTCCTCGACGAGGAACGACTCGGCGGTCAGCGACCCGTTGATCACCGTCGGCTGGAACTGCCAGATCGAGTGATCGGCCGCGGCGTCGCGCCAGCGGTCGCGCAGCGCGGTGGGCAGCAGCCCGGTGGAGGCGGCCGACTCGATGACCGAGTTGGCGGCCGCGAGGCACTCGGCAGCGGACATCACGGGGAGGCCGGCCTCACCGACGAACGCCGTCGGGAGCGCGTGGATGGCCGCGATCGCATGCCCGATGGACCCGGCGAGCCCGTCGCCCGGCGGCACGTCCTCGACCGAGATATGGCGCCCCGGCAGGTACTCGTAGACGACCGCGCGCGTGCCCCCGACGGGAGCCTGACCGAGGTAGCGCGGCACGTCGAACGGCAGGCGGCTGCGGATGCCGGTGGTCAGCGCGCGCAAGGCGACGAGGTCGGCGCTCTGCTCGGTCTCGGCGATCTGGGTCGTGGGCACGCGGACGATGACGGTCCGGCCGTCCCTCGTGCTCAGCAGCGCGGAGTCGAAGTCGCCTGACCCGCCGGCGCTGTGACTGCGGGCGCCGGAGACGTCGAGGTCGGGGACGGCCGAGGTGGCCAGCGCGGCTAGAGTGAAGTGGGATCTGGCCATGCACCTAGGCTAAACGGGCCTCACCTGCGTTCGGCCTCCGCCACGCCCCGAAAGGACCTCGATGTCGTCCGCCCCCACCTCCTCCCTTCCCCTCGCGGCCCTGCCGCTGTCGCGCCACGCGACCGACCGCGACCACGCGGCGCGCTCGCGCCCCGCGCTGTTCGACGAGCTGTGGCAGGAGCCGGCCACGCGCGTGCTGCCGCTGTGGAAGGGACGTGCGCTGCTGACGGCCGAGAGCGTCGAGGCGGCCACGCCCGCCGCAGACGGCTGGTCGGCACCGGATGCCGGACCTGCGGCGCTCGACCTGCTCCCCGTCGATCGCGTCACCTCGGCGCTGATCCGCGTCTACCTCGGCCGCACGACGGTCGCGACACCGACCGAGCCCGTCGGCACCGCCGTCGTCCTCGAGGTGCTGACGGATGCGGCCGCACAGGAGCTGGAGCCCGACGAGGCGCGCTGGGGCAACCTCCGCACCGTCGCGACCGCTCTCAGCGACCGCGACGCCGGCCTGTTCACCGAGGCGCTCGCGATGGCCAACTGGCACGCGTCGCACACGCACTGCCCGCGCTGCGGGTCTCCGACGCTCGTCGAGCAGGCGGGCTGGGTGCGCCGCTGCCTCGAGGACCAGTCCGAGGTGTTCCCGCGCACCGATCCGGCCGTGATCGTGACCGTGCTGGATGCGGACGACCGCCTCCTCCTCGGCTCGAACGCCATGTGGGAGCACTCGCGCTACTCGCTGCTCGCCGGTTTCGTCGAACCGGGGGAGTCGTTCGAGGCTGCCGTCGAGCGAGAGATCTTCGAGGAGGCCGGCGTCCGCGTCGTGGATGCGCAGTACAAGGGGTCGCAGCCGTGGCCGTTCCCCGCGTCCGTGATGGTCGGGATGACCGCGCGGCTCGCCGACGACCAGCTCGCCTCCGCACTGGACCCGGACGGCGAGGAGATCCTCGACGTGCGCTGGTTCAGCCGCGACGAGCTGTGGGCGGCGCGGGAGCAGATCATCCTGCCCGGGCGGTCGTCCATCGCGCGCGCCCTGATCGAGGACTGGTACGGCGGCCCGCTCGACGAGCCGCCGGCGGCGTGAGCGCCGTGGAGGGCGCAGGCGCACCGGACGCCCTGCTCGCCGGGCTGGACGCTCAGCAGCGCGTGGCGGCGGAGGCGCTCGTCGGCCCGGTGTGCATCCTCGCCGGTGCGGGCACCGGCAAGACGCGAGCGATCACGCATCGCATCGCGTACGGGGTCGCGTCCGGCGCGTACGCGCCGAACCGCGTCATGGCGCTGACGTTCACCAACCGCGCGGCGGCCGAGCTGCGCGGACGCCTCCGGCTGCTCGGCGCGGGCGGTGTCTCGGCGCGGACCTTCCACTCCGCGGCCCTCGCCCAGCTCAACTACTTCTGGCCGCAGGTGGTCGGCGGCCAGCTCCCGTCCGTTCTCGACGGCAAGGGCCGCATCCTGGGCCACGCCGCGGAGACGCTGAAGCTGAAAGTGGACACGGCCACGCTGCGCGACGTCGCCGCCGAGATCGAGTGGCGGAAGGTGTCCGGCCTCGGCATCGACCAGTACACCGCCGCCGGGCGGACGACACCGGGGACGCTGTCGGCGGAGCAGGTGGCCGACCTGCTGCAGCGCTACGAGGACCTCAAGGACGAGCGCAAGCAGATCGACTTCGAGGATGTGCTGCTCGCGTGCGCCGGGATGATCGAGAGCGAGCCCGCGGTCGCGATGCAGGTGCGGGAGCAGTACCGGTTCTTCGTCGTGGACGAGTACCAGGACGTCTCGCCACTGCAGCACGACCTGTTGTCGCTGTGGCTGGGCACGCGCAACGACCTGTGCGTGGTCGGAGACGCCAGCCAGACCATCTACTCGTTCGCGGGCGCGCGCAGCGACTACCTGCTCGGTTTCGAGCACGAGCATCCCGGCACCACGATCGTCCGGCTGGAGCAGAACTACCGGTCGACGCAGCCGGTCATCGACACGGCGAACCGGCTGATGCGAGGCCGCTCCGGCGCGCTCACCCTTCGACCGGCAGAGCTCGCGGAGGGCCGCGAGCGCGAGGCGGAGCCCGTCACCGGCCCGGTCGGATTCGCCGACGACCGCGCCGAGGCGCGCGCCGTCGCCCAGCAGATCGCCGCCGAGCTCGCCGCGGGCGCACGTCCCGAGCACATCGCGGTGCTGTACCGGATCAACGTGCAGGCGGCGGCGCTCGAGCAGGCGCTCGGCGACCTCGGGATCAGCTACCAGATCCGCGGCGCGAAGCGCTTCTTCGACCTGCCGGAGGTGCGGCAGGCCGTCATGTCGCTGCGCGCGGCCAGTCTCGTGGCGACCCAGGACCCACTGTTCAAGTCGGTGAGCGACGTGCTGCGCTCGCTCGGCTGGTCGGTGGAGCCGCCCGAGGCGCGCGGCGCCGTGCGGGAGCGCTGGGAGTCGCTCAACGCGATCATGGGTCTCGTCGACGAGCAGCCTCCCGGCCAGACGCTGCGCGGTTTCACGGACGAACTGCACGCCCGGCAGGCAGGCCAGCACGAGCCGACCATGTCGGCGGTCACGCTGGCCACCCTGCACGCCGCCAAGGGCCTGGAGTGGCCGTCCGTGTACCTCGTCGGCCTGAGCGAGGGACTGGTCCCGATCAGCTACGCGACGACGTTCGAGCAGATCGACGAGGAACGCCGGCTCCTGTACGTCGGCATCACCCGAGCGCGCCGCCGCCTCCGCCTCAGCTGGTCGGAAC
>JAEWJG010000298.1 GCA_023386675.1 Actinomycetes bacterium | reverse complement strand
GCCGAGCTTGTCCTTCAGGCGCTGGATGAGGAAGACGTTGCGCTCGCCGTCGTCCAGCACGCGCGGCACGAGGAAGCACGACAGTCCCGCCGCCGTCTGCGCGAGGACGAGGAACGCGTCCGACATCGGCGCGGAGCAGAACCACTTGTGGCCGGTGATCAGCCAGCGTCCGTCACCGTCGGCGAGCGCGCGCGTCGTGTTGGCCCGGACGTCCGAGCCGCCCTGCTTCTCGGTCATCGCCATCCCGAACAGCGCGGACGGCTTCCCCGCGCGGAGGCGGCCGTCGTACTCGCGGCTGAGCAGGCGCGGCATCCACTCGGCGGCGAGGGAGGCGGAGGCGGCGAGAGCGGGGACGGCGGCATGCGTCATCGAGACGGGACAGGCGTGCCCGGGCTCGACCTGCGCGAACAGCATGAAGGCGGCGGCGCGGGCGACGTTCGCGCCCGGCCGGGGATCGGCCCACGCCGACGTGTGCGCCCCGGCGGCGACGGCCTCCGCGATCACGCGGTGGTACCCGTCGTCGTACTCGACCTCGTCGATACGGTTGCCCCAGCGGTCGAAGGCCCGCAGCTGCGGCTCGTGGAGGTTGGCGAGCTCGGCATCCCGCTGGAAGGATGCGGACCCGACGAGCCGGCCGGTCTCGCCGAGCGACGCGGCCGCCCACCCGGCGTCGTATCGCTCGACTGCCTCGCGCAGCGGCGCGTTCGCGGCGAACTCGTCGACGTCGACGCGCGGCGGAGGCTGGTTCACGACGGCGTGGGTGAGCATGGCGGGAGTCTAGTGCGGCATCCCCGGTAGGCTGGAAGGCCTCATGGCACACCTTCTCGGCGCGGAATCGCTGCACCTGGAGTACCCGACGCGCACCGTCTTCGACTCCGTCACCTCAGGGCTGGCGGAGGGCGACCGGATCGGCGTCGTCGGCCGCAACGGCGCCGGCAAGTCCACCCTGCTTCAGCTGCTCGCCGGGCGGCTCGAACCCGACTCCGGCCGCGTCACGCGCCGACGCGACGTCACGGTCGGGATGCTCGACCAGCGCGACGAGCTGCCGGCGCAGCTGACCGTCGGACACGCGATCGTCGGCGACCGCGAGGAACACCTCTGGGCCGGCGATCCGCGCATCCGGGACGTGCTCGCGGGCCTCGTGTCGGACATCCGGTGGGATGCGACCATCGGCGAGCTGTCGGGCGGCCAGCGCCGACGCGTGGCACTCGCCGCGCTGCTGGTGCACGACCACGACATCCTCTTCCTCGACGAGCCCACGAACCACCTCGACCTGGAGGGCGTCGCCTGGTTGGCGCAGCACCTGAAGGGACGCTGGTCGCCCGGCTCCGGCGCGCTCGTCGTCGTGACGCACGACCGGTGGTTCCTCGACGAGGTGTCGACGGCGACCTGGGAGGTGCACGACGGCATCGTGGAGCCCTTCGAGGGCGGCTACGCGGCGTACGTGCTGCAGCGTGTGGAGCGCGACCGCATGGCCTCCGTCGCCGTGACGAAGCGGCAGAACCTCATGCGCAAGGAGCTGGCCTGGCTGCGGCGCGGGGCGCCCGCGCGCACCTCCAAGCCGAAGTTCCGGATGGACGCGGCCGCCGAGCTGATCGCCGACGAGCCGCCGCTCCGCGACACCGTGGCGCTGACCACCCTGGCGACCGCCCGCCTCGGCAAGGACGTCGTGGACCTGCTCGACGTGTCCGTCTCGTACCCGCCAAAGACCGTGCTCCGCGATGTGGAGTGGCGGATCGCGCCGGGCGAGCGCACCGGCATCCTGGGCGTCAACGGCGCGGGCAAGTCGACGCTGCTCGGCCTCGTCGACGGCAGCGTGCAGCCCGACTCGGGGCGCGTGAAGCGCGGCAAGACCGTGAGGATCGCCACCCTGACCCAGCAGCTCGCCGAGCTGGACGACGTCGCCGACGAGCGGGTCAGCGCGGTCGTCGCGGGCAAGAAGACGACCTACCTCGCGGGCGGCAAGGAGGTCAGCCCCGGCCAGATGCTCGAGCGGCTCGGCTTCACGAACGCGCAGCTCTCCACCCCCGTGAAGGACCTGTCGGGCGGCCAGAAGCGCCGCCTCCAGCTGCTGCTCATCCTGCTCGACGAGCCGAACGTCCTGATCCTGGACGAGCCGACCAACGACCTCGACACCGACATGCTCGCCGCGATGGAGGACCTGCTCGACTCGTGGCCCGGGACACTGCTGGTCGTCTCGCACGACCGGTACCTGCTCGAGCGGGTCACCGACCAGCAGTACGCGGTGCTCGACGGACGTCTCCGGCACCTTCCGGGCGGCGTCGAGGAGTACCTGCGGCTGCGGCGGGCGCAGAGCCCGAGCGAGGGTCCGTCGGCCCCGACCGCCGCGCCCGCAGCGGGAGCCGCTCCCGCCCTCTCCGGCGCTGCCCTGCGCACCGCCGAGAAGGAGCTCACCGCGCTCGACCGTCGCCTGGCGAAGGTGACCGACCAGGTCGCCGCGAAGCACGAGGAGCTGGCGCGGCACGACCAGAGCGACTACGTGGGCCTCGGCCGGCTCACCGACGAGCTGCGGACGCTGGAAGGCGAGATCGCCGACCTGGAGACCCGCTGGCTGGAGCTGTCGGAGCAGCTCGAGGGCTGACCCCTCCGGCCCTTCCGGCACCCAAGAGCGGTTACGTTTGCGCACACCCCCGGACTGGGGAACGAAAGCCCGTCGTCGCTGTGCGATGATCCTGAGAATCGGTGGCGTACCCGAACAGACGCGGCCGAGGGGGACGGAGCGTCACGTGAACGAGGAGACCCGGGCTGCGGCGACGCGGCCCCTGTTCGGACGGGACCACGCCCGGGAGACGATCCTCCTGGTCGCCCACCGGGCGCGCGAGCACGGCGGGGCGGTCCTCGTCACCGGCGAGGCGGGCCTCGGCAAGACCTCGCTGCTGGCCGACGTCGCCGAACGGCTCGATGGATGGACGGTGCTGCGCGTCCACGCCGACTCGTTCGAGTCCGACCTCGCGTATGCGACCGTCGAGACGCTGATCCGCGGGCTGAACGGACTCGGCGCCCGCGGACGTGGCGCGGCGGCGCGCATCCCCTCGGCGCTCATCCCCTCCCCGGCGCCCGGCGACGACCCGCTGACCGTCGGCCGCCTGCTGCTGGACGCCGTGGATGCCATCGACGGGCCGGTGTGCCTCATCGTCGACGACGCGCAGTGGGTCGACGAGCCGTCGTCGCGGGCGCTCCGCTTCGTCGTGCGCCGCCTGTCCGACCGGGGCTTCCTCTTCACCGCCGCCACCCGGCCGCGGCAGAACAACGTCGTGGCGCTGTTCGACGACGTCGCCTCGACCACGGCCAATCACGCCCGTGTCGACCTCACGCCGCTGACCGTCGGCGACACGCAGGAACTGGCGCGGCACATCCTGGGCCACCCCGTCTCGCGCCGCACTGCGACCCGCCTGACCGAGGCGACTCAGGGATCGCCACTGCTGCTGAGCGTGCTGCTCGGGCAGTTGCGGGAGACGTTCGCGCAGGCCGCGCACCCCGCCGGCTGGGACCTCCCCGGCACCGCGATCACACCGCTCGCGACGGCCATCTCGGCATCCCTCGAGGGCGCGGATCGTTCAGTGCGCGCCGCCGCCGAACTCGTCGCCGTGCTGCGCGACCCGCTGCCCCTTCCTGTCGTCGGTACCATCGCTGCACGCCTGGGAGCGGACGTGGATGTGCACGCCGCGGTCGCGCGTGGCCTCGTGCTCGCCGAGACGCGGGACGGTGTGGTGCGGGTCGAGCCCGCGCACGCCCTGCTCGCCGACGCGCTCGCGGCGGAGGTGCCCCTCGCCCGGCGGGTCGCCACCCACCGGGTCGCCGCCGAGGTGCTGTCCGGTCACCGCGCGCTCCGTCACCGGGTGGAGGCGGCCGACCAGGCCGATCCTGGGCTCGTCCGGGAGCTGCTGGCCGCGGCGCTCTCGGTGTCGGACCTCGGGCAGGCGGAGCAGGCGCTCAGCTATGCGCGATCGGCTGTGGACCTCGCCGCCGGCGCGGAGGCCGAGCGCGCGCTGCTCGAGCTGGGGCTGATCGCGATGCGGTTCCGGATGCACGAGCGCATCCTGGAGCTGCGTCCCTCCTTCGAGGCGCTGCCGCCGTCGCCCACCCGGGACGCGGTGCTGGTGGAGGTGCGCACGCTGTCCGGCGACCTCCCCGGAGCACTGGCCCTCGCGCTCGACCTGGAGCGCCGGCCGGCGACGACGCCGGACGAACGCGCGATCCGGTCGCACGCGGCGGAGGCGCTTCCGAAGGTGCTC
The DNA here is from genome assembly GCA_023386675.1 of Actinomycetes bacterium. Lineage (GTDB taxonomy): Bacteria > Actinomycetota > Actinomycetes > Actinomycetales > Microbacteriaceae > Leifsonia. The sequence goes on along the minus strand of JAEWJG010000298.1, from coordinate 269 downwards.
ATGGCGATGGGCGACTTCCCCGGGGTGCTGGACCATCTCGAGACGGCCCGGCAGCACATCGCCGAGAGCCCGTCCCCCGAGGAGGTCGCGGACCCGGCCCTCCGCTGGCTGGCGGCGCCGCAGGACGACCTGACGCGGCTCCTCGGCTGGGCGGTCATCTCGGCCTCGCACGCGCGCAGGCCGGAGCTGTTCGGGCCGCTGGTCGGCGAGCTGGACGAGCTGACCGCCGAGCACGAGTCGCCGGCGACCGTGGATGCCCTGGTCGGGCG
>JAEWJG010000421.1 GCA_023386675.1 Actinomycetes bacterium | reverse complement strand
CCGGCGGACACGAGGGTCAGGAAGATCGCGATGCGCGTGAGCACCTCGGACTGCGTCGTGCTGCGGGAGGCGAGGAGGCTCCAATGCTCGGTCGCGAGGAGCTGGGCGCGGAGGCTGCGCTGCGCGTCGGTGAGGTGGTCGTCCGCCCCGTCCATGTCAAACATCGTTGCGCATCAATGCGAAGAGTTGTTGCAACGTAAGCTCAGTGAGGAAGACTCATGTGACAGGGCGGTGCTGACTAACACCGCCCGTTCGATTTACGACGGAGGAGCTGTGCCGAAGCGCGGTAAATGCCCTGTGTGTCTCTCCGAGGAGGTTGTCCTCACGGACGAGGACGTAACACCTAAGTGGGTACGTTCGATACTGGCAGAACGACTTCCGAATTCAGCGGTGCGACCGCGGAAAACCATCGTGAGGATCTGCGGGGCATGCAACTCCACACTTAACGAGAAGTTCGAAATTCCGTGTCGAGCTGCCATCGAAGACCTAATTGTTGGTCGTGTTTCAGCGGAACTTACCCCGACGGAAATGACTCTGGCGGCCGGGTGGCTAGCCAAGACGACACTTGTCCGTCTCGTGGGCGCTGGTGAAATTGCATTCTCGGATGACGTTCGAGAGGTATGCCGAGAAGCGCTTGTGCAGCTGATCGACGCAGGCGTCCCCCCGGCCTATCTATCGGTGCGCATTGCATATTTCCGTCAGGAGATCAGCTCCTCCTCCCTGTTGCGCCTCCCCCCGCGACCCTTTGCAATTCCACCGGCTGTCAAGGTCCCAGAGGTCCTATGCGTGAGCCCGAGTCTGGGCTGCCTCAAGTGGGAGTTTGTAATTCCCCTGAGTAGCGACATCTCCGATCTCTCGCCGCTTCTGGAAATCGACTCTGACGGGCATCGGCTCGTCAGGATCTGGCCTCTCGCGAACGACCCGAAATGTGTGTCCTGGCCTCCTGAGGATCGACTAGACATGTTTGACATCGAAGCTCACCGAAACGCTTGGCGGGTTGGAGACAGTGAGTGGTACGAGGAGAAGCTTTGGCGGTGACGACCGCTATACGGAGGGGATGACGGGAATCGAACCCGCGTAATCAGTTTGGAAGACTGAGGCTCTACCATTGAGCTACATCCCCGAGTACCGCAACGCGGCACCGTGGCCACCCTCTGCGTGGTGGCCGGAGACCATCGTAGTACACGCGCCGGGGCCGAGCGTGCAGTAGACTCGGGGACGGTCTTTCGCACCGCTTCAAGCCGGGGCGTAGCTCAGCTTGGCTAGAGCGCCCGCTTTGGGAGCGGGAGGTCGCAGGTTCGAATCCTGTCGCCCCGACGAGGACCTCGTTCCTTGCGAGAAGACCATCGTTCGAACATTCAGGAGAACCCAGACATCGTGAAGACCACGGTCGAGAAGCTCAGCCCCACGCGCACCAAGCTCGTCATCTCGGTGACGCCGGAGGAGCTGCAGCCGTCCATCAAGCACGCCTACGAGCACATCGCGGAGCAGGTGAGCATCCCCGGTTTCCGTAAGGGCAAGGTGCCGCCGCCCATCATCGACCAGCGGGTCGGCAAGGCCGCCGTCCTGGAGCACGCGGTCAACGAGGGTCTCGACGGGTTCTACCGTCAGGCCATCGAGGAGAACGACGTGCGCCCGCTCGGCCGTCCGGAGGCGGACATCACCGAGTGGCCGAACGAGAAGGACTTCTCGGGCGACCTGCTGCTCACCATCGAGGTGGATGTGCGCCCCGAGGTGACCCTGCCGTCGTTCGATGACATCACCATCACCGTCGACGCGGCCGAGGTCGGCGTCGACGACGTCGAGGAGGAGCTGGACCGCCTCCGCAGCCGTTTCGGCACCCTCGTGACCGTTGACCGCCCGGCCAAGACCGGCGACTTCGCGCAGATCGATCTGACCGCCGAGATCGGCGGCGAGGAGGTCGACACCGCGGCCAACATCTCTTACGAGATCGGCTCCGGCGAGCTCATCGACGGCATCGACGAGGCGCTCGACACCCTCACCGCCGGCGAGACCACCACCTTCGAGGCCCCGCTCATGGGCGGCGACCACGAGGGCGAGAACGCGCAGATCACCGTCACGCTGAACGCCGTCAAGGAGCGCGAGCTCCCGGAGGCCGACGACGACTTCGCGCAGATCGCCAGCGAGTTCGACACCATCGGCGAGCTGCGCCAGAGTCTGCGTGCGCAGGTCGAGCGCGCCAAGGTGTTCGGCCAGGGCACCGCCGCGCGCGACCAGCTGGTCGACACGCTGCTCGAGCTGGTCGAGATCCCGGTCCCGGAGCAGCTCGTCGAGGACGAGGTGCACCGCCACCTGGAGCAGGAGAACCGTCTCGAGGACGACGTCCACCGCGCCGAGGTGACCGAGTCGAGCCAGAAGACGTTCAAGACGCAGATCCTCCTCGACGAGGTTGCGCAGAACGAGGACATCAAGGTCAGCCAGGACGAGCTCACCCAGTACCTCGTGCAGGGCGCCGCCCAGTACGGCATGGACCCGAACGAGTTCGTGAAGATCCTCAGCGAGAACGGCCAGATCCCGTCGATGGTCGGCGAGGTCGCCCGTAACAAGGCGCTCGCGATCATCCTCGGCAAGGTGAAGGTCGTCGACTCGAACGGCAAGCCGGTCGACCTGGCCGAGTTCACGGCGATCGCCGACGACGAGCCGGCCGAGGACGCCGACGCCGACGCCGCCGAGGCTCCCGCGGAGGAGGCGTCCGAGGAGGCCCCCGCCGCCGAGGAGAAGCCGAAGAAGCGCTCCACCAAGAAGAAGGCCGACGACAAGTAAGCCGTCCTCTGGTTCACACGACACGCCGTCTCGTACTGTTACGAGGCGGCGTGTTGTGCATGTGGATGGAGGAGCGCGGATGAGCGACGGCGACTGGCGGCAGCGGGTGGATGCGGTGTGGGCGTCCGCCGACGACACGAACGAGGACGCGACCCTCGCCTCCCTCGACGCCCTCGTCGCCGAGCGCCCCGCCGACGACCCGGAGGCGCTGTTCGAGGCCGCGAGCGCCCGCGACTTCGCCGGCCGCGAGGCGGACGCCGAGCCGTTGTACCGCGCGGCCCTCGCCCACGGGCTCGCCGAGCCGTACCGCGGGCAGGCGATCGTCCAGCTGGCCAGCACCCTGCGCAACCTCGACCGGCCGGAGGAGGCGCTGAGCCTGCTGCGCGACTTCCTCGCCGCCGAGCCGGAGCATCCACTGGCCGACGCGGCCCGCGCGTTCGCCGCCCTCGCGCTGTTCGACGACGGGATGCGCGCCGACGCCCTCCGCGAGGCACTCGGCGCGCTCGCCCCGCACCTGGCGCAGTACGGCCGCGCGGTCACGGCCTACGCGGCCGCGCTCGACGACGACTGACCCCCTCCGCGGCGCGCTCTCTGCCCACGGCGAACAGCGCCGAAATGCGCGCGGCGCTCCGATAGATTCGATGCCAAGCGACAAAGGAAATGGAGCGAACATGGCCGACATGGGTATCCAGCCCAACGTATTCGACCGACTGCTGAAGGACCGGATCATCTGGCTCGGCTCCGAGGTGCGGGACGAGAACGCGAACGAGATCGCCGCGAAGCTGCTGCTCCTCGCTGCGGAGGACCCGAAGCGGGACATCTACCTCTACATCAACTCTCCCGGCGGTTCGATCACCGCCGGTATGGCCATCTACGACACGATGCAGTTCGTCCCGAACGACATCGTCACCGTCGGCATCGGCATGGCCGCCTCGATGGGGCAGCTGCTGCTCACCGCGGGCACCAAGGGCAAGCGGTACATCACGCCGAACGCGCGCGTGCTGCTGCACCAGCCGCACGGTGGATTCGGCGGTACCGCCAGCGACATCCAGACGCAGGCGCAGCTCATCATCGACATGAAGAACCGTCTGGCGCAGATCACGGCGGACGCGACGGGCAAGTCCGTCGAGCAGGTGAACGCCGACGGTGACCGCGACCGCTGGTTCTCCGCCCAGGAGGCCCTCGAGTACGGCTTCGTCGACCACATCCGCGAGTCGGCCCTCGACGTCGCCGGTGGCGGCGGCACCGAGCCGGACAAGAACTGACGGACGCCGGAAGGACAAGGACAACTTAGATGAACATCCCCATGCTCGGCGGTTCGCCCGCCCTCGGCGGACAGAGTGCGAGCGGCATCCAGGCCCCGGGTTCCCGCTACATCCTCCCCAGCTTCGAGGAGCGCACGGCCTACGGCTACAAGCGCCAGGACCCGTACGCGAAGCTCTTCGAGGACCGCATCATCTTCCTCGGCGTGCAGGTCGACGACGCCTCGGCGGACGACATCATGGCCCAGCTCCTCGTGCTCGAGAGCCAGGACCCGGACCGCGACATCGTCATGTACATCAACTCGCCCGGTGGCTCGTTCACCGCGATGACGGCGATCTACGACACGATGCAGTACATCCGTCCGCAGATCCAGACCGTCGTGCTCGGTCAGGCCGCCTCGGCCGCCGCGGTGCTCACCGCCGCCGGAACCCCCGGCAAGCGGCTCGCCCTGCCGAACGCGCGCATCCTCATCCACCAGCCCGCCGTCGGCGAGGCCGGTCAGGGGCAGGCGTCCGACATCGAGATCCAGGCTGCGGAGATCCTCCGCATGCGCACCTGGCTGGAGGAGACGCTGTCGAAGCACTCCAACCGCTCGGTGGAGCAGGTCAACAAGGACATCGACCGCGACAAGATCCTCGGCGCACAGGAGGCCCTCGAGTACGGCCTCATCGACCAGGTGCTCACCAGCCGCACGGTGGATTCGGCGGTACCGCCAGCGACATCCAGACGCAGGCGCAGCTCATCATCGACATGAAGAACCGTCTGGCGCAGATCACGG
>JAEWJG010000285.1 GCA_023386675.1 Actinomycetes bacterium | reverse complement strand
ATCTTCCTCACCGTGAGGCTGTTCGACACCGGCGGCCAGGAGGTCACCTTCGCCGGTGCCGTCGACCCCAACGCGCCGATCAGCATGGGGTGGCTGCGGGTGAGCCATCGTGAGCTCGACGAGGCCGCCTCCACCCCGTGGCGGCCGATCCACCCGCACTCGCGCACCCTGCCCGTTGAGGCGGGCGAGGTGTACGAGGTCGACGTCGAGGTCTGGCCGACGTGCATCGTCGTCCCCGCCGGCTACACGCTCGCGGTGACCATCGGCGGCCGGGACTACGAGAATCCCGCGCTCGAGGACTCGGTGACGATGTCCAACTTCAAGAACGTCATGAAGGGCTGCGGACCGTTCCTGCACGACGACCCGGTCGACCGTCCGGCACTGCGGGAGGCCGTGCGGCTTCGCGTCCATTGCGGCGGTGAGCACCGATCGAGCGTCCTGCTGCCCTTCCAGGAGCGCTGATCGTCGTGTCTCCGGAGTCCGCTTGCGCCCCGCAGCTGCCCCCGTGGCTGCGGGAGGCCCTCAGGTCCGCCGTCTCGGCCGAGCTCATCGCGAAGGTCGTGGCCGTCGATCTCGACGCGGCGTTCGATCACCTGCGCGGCGACGAGGAGTTCGTCGCCCAGCTGACCGCAAGCGTCTCGGAGAACGTGCGAACCCTGCACCGGGTCGCGATGGGCGAGGTCGAGCTCGACGAGCTCGACCTCGTGCAGCCCCGGCGCCTCGCCGTCGTCCAGGCCCGGCGGCGTGTTGTGCAGGCATCCCTCCACCTGTCCTACCGCGTCGGGTTCCTCACCCTGTGGCGGGACTGGGTGGGCCGGCTCGACGCCGTGGAACCGGACCCCGCCCGCCGGTGCGAGGGAGCCCGCCTGCTCACCGAGCTCGTCATGGCCTACCAGAACGCGGCGCTGGCCCAGGTCGCCCGCGAGCACATGCTCACCGAGGAGAGCCTGCAGAGGTCGCGGGACCACCTTCGCTTCCGCCTCGTCAAGGACCTGCTCAGCAGCGACCACGTGCCCGACAAGTTCGAACTGCTCGGGCTCGGCTATGACATCGATGCCGACCACATCGCCGTCGCGACGCGTCCCGATGCCGCCAGCACCGACTGGGTGCGACGCGCCCAGGCGACCTGTGCCGTGACGGACGTCCTGCACCATGCCGAGCCGGACGGCACCCAGGTGCGTTTCCTCGCCCGGCGGGCGTGGACCGCCGAGGCACGGGCCGGGCTGCGCCGGCTGCTCGCCGAGCACGGCAGCGCCGCTGAGATGAGCGCACCCGCGCGCGGCCTCGAGGGACTGCGCCACACCTACGGCCAGTTGGGGCGGCTGCGCCGGATCCGAGGGGCGTTCGCCGGGAAACAGCAGCGTTACCAGCTCGCCCGTGACGGAGTCATCGAGTACGCCGACGTCCGCCTCGAGGCGATCTTCCTCGACGACCTGCCCATCGCGGCCCAGCTCGTCGAGGAGGAGCTCGCGCCCCTGAGCGGCGCCGGCAGCGGACTCGACGTGCTGCGCGAAACCCTGTGCGTCTGGCTGCGCGAGCGCAACTACGCCGCGACCGCGAGAGCCCTGCACCTGCACGAGAACACCGTGCGCAACCGGGTCCACCGGATCGAGGAGCTGCTCGGGCACGACCTGCAGTCCCGCCATGCCGAGCTCATGCTCGCGCTGCGCCTGCACGACCTGCTCGCCGGCCTGAACGAGACGGCTACACCGATCCGCCGTGCGATGTGAGCAGCTCCCGAGCCCGCTCGGTCGCCAGCGTGGTGTACTGCCCGATCGCCGCCTTGACCGCCCCCAGGTCACGCTGCCGATAGCCGCTGACGATCCGCTGGTGGACGTCGACGAACTGCGAGGAGCTCTTCCGGGTCATCCCGAAGCTGTGCGCCATGATCGTCGGCATGGCCAGCGCTTCGTACTGGGCGATGGCGCGCCGGTTGCCCGAGAGCCCGATGAGGAAGCGGTGAAACCGGTCGTTGGCCTCGAGGTAGGCCTCGAAATCGGTGAACTCGTCGTTGAGGATGAACCGTGACAGGTCGCTGCACAGCTGGTCGAGGACGACCAGGTCGCCCTCGGACACTGAGCCGACGGTCAGGTCGGCGACCCCCTGCTCGATGATCGCGCGCGCTTCGAACGCCTCCGCGGCGTCGTCGGCCGTGAAGGGAGCGACCCGATGGCCGTACTGCGTCGACATGATGAGCCCTTCACGGCGCAGCGTCGACAGCCCGGCGAGGACGGCGGCCGGCTCGACGTCGAGCCGGCGCGCCCGCCGCGGCACGTCGCTGTCGTCGTGCCCGTCGATCTCCCGCGCGAGGATCATGTCGCGCAGCCGCTGGTACACCTGGTTGAAGCGGTCGAGGGTGAGCCCTCCGAACCCGCCGCGGAAGTACGTCAGGGGCAGTCCCTCACGCGCCTGGGCGTCCCGCGCCCGGCCGATGAAGATGCTGTGGCTGCCCGCCTGCACCGTGTCGGACACCTCGCACTCGATCGAGGCCAGGGCGTCGGTGAGGACAGGGTTGCCGAGGACGCCTTCGTGGACGCGCACCCCGACGAACTTGTCGTCGCTCGGGCGGGCGAACTGCAGCGCGAGCTGCTCCTGGCCCTCGGCGAGGATGTTGAGGCAGAAGGTGCCCGCCTCGGCGACGCTCCGCTCGGTCGGCACCGAACGGTTGACGCAGACCAGGACCATCGGCGGGTCGAGCGACAGGGACGTGAGCGCACTCACCGTCATGCCGGCCCGTGCCTGGACGCCTCGTGACGTGAGGACGGCCACGCCGGTGGCGAAGCGACCGGCGACATTGCGGAAATGGTCGCGGTCAACGTTTGGCGCCCGAACGACGGTCATGTCCCGAGTCAACCTCCGCGCCGGAAGCAAGGCAATCACGGCTTCCCACATCTCACCCCGGTCATGCTGTGAGAAGCCGTAATTGTTCCGGGGTTGACCAGCGGATTGACTGAGCCGGTGAGACTCGGATACTTCGCGATGCCACTGCACCGCCCCGGACGCCCATGGGCGGAGACGCTCCGCGAGGACCGCGAGGCGGTCATCCTCGCCGATCGGCTCGGATTCCACGATGCCTTCATCGGTGAGCACCTGACGGACGAGCTGGAGAACATCACCAACTCGATGCTGTTCCTCGCGACGCTCGTCAGTGACGCTCCCCGGATCAAGCTCGCCACCGGCACGACGAACCTGTCACACCAGCACCCGGCGCTCGTCGCGGCGAACGCGGCGATGTTCGACCACCTGACCGGCGGCCGGCTCATCTTCGGCATCAGTCCCGGGGCGCTGCCGTCGGACGCCGAGGTGCTCGGCATCCTCGACGAGGACCGCGGCGCGATGTTCGCCGACGCCATCGAGGTCATCCTCAAGATCTGGGAGGGTGAGC
>JAEWJG010000271.1 GCA_023386675.1 Actinomycetes bacterium | reverse complement strand
GCCGCGCGGGGACCGTGGTCGCCGGCGTCACCGCGGTCGCGCAGGAGGGCTATGCGCCCGACAGCGTGCTGCGCGATATCGGAACGGGCAACCCCGACCCCGCTCGCATCCCGGAGCTCTCCGGCGCACTCGCATCGGCGATCGGGCGCCCGGTGCTGTACGGCGAGCCCGTGATCGACCCGGCCCTCGAACAGCGCGCCCTCGACTGGATCAGCGCCGACCTGCCCGACCGTCCGGTGCGCATCACCGTGACCAACGGAGCGGTGGACGCGGTCGAGCGGCTGCTCGCGCAGGCACTGCTCCGCGACGACGCCGTCGCGCTGGAGGACCCGTGCTTCCTGGCGAGCATCCACACCGTCCGGCTGGGCGGCTACCGCGCCGTGCCGGTGCCGGTGGATGCGGAGGGCATGACCGTCGACGGCCTTCGCGCCGCGCTCGACGCCGGCGTGCGCGCCGTGATCTGCACGCCGCGCGCGCAGAACCCGACCGGAGCGACGCTCTCCCCCGCCCGGGCCGCGGCGCTGCGCGAGGTGCTGGCCGATCACCCGTACGTGCTCGTCATCGAGGACGACCACTTCTCCATGCTGTCGCAGCGGCCGTACGAGTCTCTGATCGGACCGGAGCACCGGCGGTACGCGCTCGTCCGCTCGGTGTCGAAGTCGCTGGGGCCGGACATGTGCCTGGCGGTCGCCGCGACCGACCCCGAGACGGCGGAGCGGCTGGCGTTCCGGCTCTCGCCGGGGACCACGTGGGTCAGCCACATCCTGCAGCGGCTCGTGCTCGCGCAGCTGACCGACGACGCGGTGCTGGCGCAGGTGGAGGCGGCAGGCGGCCACTACGCCGAGCGCAACGCCGCCTTCGCCGCGCGGCTGACCGAGCGCGGCCTGCCGACCGAGGCCCGCGACGGGCTCAACCTCTGGGTGGAGCTGCCCGTGGCGGCCCGGACGGTCGCCGAGCGGCTCATGCGCCGCGGCTGGCTCGCGCGCACCGGCGACGAGTTCGTGCTCGGAGAGCATCCCGCGCCCTCCCGGCACCTGCGGCTGACCGTGCACGACCTCGACGAGGACGAGGCCGAACGTCTCGTCGCCGATCTGGCCGACGCCGCGAAGTGACCGCCCGCTGAGGTGAGAGGATCGAGGGATGAAGATCCTCTCGATCCAGTCCGCGGTCGCCTACGGTCACGTCGGCAACTCCGCCGCCGTCTTCCCGCTGCAGCGCATCGGCGTCGAGGTGCTGCCCGTCTACACGGTCACCTTCTCGAACCACACCGGCTACGGCGCGTGGCGCGGGCCGCTGATCGCGCCGGACGATGTCCGCGACGTGATCACCGGCATCGAGGAGCGCGGTGTGCTCGGCGAGATCGACGCGGTCCTGTCCGGTTACCAGGGCAGCGAGGGCATCGGCGACGTCATCGTCGACGCGGTCGCACGCGTCAAGGCCGCCAACCCGGACGCCGTCTACGCGTGCGACCCGGTGATGGGCAACGCCAAGTCGGGCTGCTTCGTCGCGCCGGCCATCCCGGTGCTGCTGCGCGAGCGCGTGGTGCCGGTCGCCGACATCATCACGCCGAATCAGTTCGAGCTGGGCTTCCTCACCGAAACCGAGCCCGACACCCTCGAGTCGACCCTGGACTCGGTGGACGCGGCCCGCGCGATGGGCCCGCGCACCGTGCTGGTGACGAGCGTCGAGCGTCCGGACGCGCCGGCCGACACCATCGAGATGCTGGCCGTCGACGACGCGGGCGCGTGGCTGGTGCAGACGCCGCGCCTCCCGATGAAGGCGAATGGATCGGGCGACGTCACCGCCGCGCTGTTCACCGCGCACTACGTCCGCACCGGCGACGCCGAGCTGGCACTGCGGAAGACCGTGTCGAGCGTCTTCGACCTGCTCACCCGTACCCTCGAGTCGGGCGAGCGTGAGCTCCAGCTGGTCGAGTCGCAGGAGTCCTACGCCCACCCCCGCGAGCAGTTCGCGGTCACCCGGGTCCGCTGACCCGCTCCCCCCTTCATCGCTTCCTCACTTCTTCCGGCCGCGCACAGCGTGTCGCCGGAATAAGTGAGGAAGCGATGGATCAGGAGGTGGGCCAGGCGTTGGCGAGCGCCGCGCGGACGTCGCCGAGGAGCTGCGGGAGCGCCTTGGTCCGGGCGATGATCGGGAAGAAGTTCGCGTCCTGAGCCCACCGCGGCACGATGTGCTGGTGCAGGTGCGCGGAGATGCCGGCGCCCGCGACCGCACCCTGGTTCATGCCGATGTTGAACCCGTCGTTGTGCGACACCTCGCGGATGACGCGCATCGCCGTCTGCGTGATGCTGCCGATCTCGGCCACTTCCTCGGGCGTCGCCTCGTCGTACTGCGCGATGTGGCGGTACGGGCACACCAGCAGGTGACCGCTGTTGTAGGGGAAGAGGTTGAGCAGCGCATAAGCGTGCGTGCCGCGGGCGACGATCAGCGCATCCTCGTCGCTCATGCTCGGCGCGACGCAGAACGGGCAGTCGTCGTGACCCGGGTCGCCCTGCTGGATGTAGACCATCCGATGCGGGGTCCACAGCCGCTGGAACTCGTCCGGCACCCCGACCAGGTACGACGGGTCGTCGACGCGGACGGGACCCTCGGCTCCCTCCGCGCCGCCGCCCTCGTACGAGCCGAGGTTCAGTCGTGCCATGCCGTGTCGACCAGCTCGTGGGTGCGGATGCTCTCGACGATGCGCTCGATCGCCTCGTCGACGGTCACCCCGTTGCGCTGCGTGCCGTCGCGGAAGCGGAAGCTGACCGTGCCGGCCGCCGCGTCCTCTTCGCCGACGATGAGCTGGAACGGCACCTTCGCCTTGGTGTGCGTGCGGATCTTCTTCTGCATCCGGTCGTCCGAGTGGTCGACCTCTGCGCGCACGCCGCGGGCGCGGAGCCGCGCGATCACGTCGTCGAGGAACGGCGCGTACTGGTCCGCGACCGGGATGCCGACCACCTGGACAGGCGACAGCCACACCGGGAACGCCCCGGCGTAGTGCTCCAGCAGGATGGCGAAGAACCGCTCGATCGAGCCGAGAAGCGCGCGGTGGATCATCGCCGGCTGCTTGCGCGTGCCGTCGGCGGCGTTGTACTCGAGCTGGAACAGCTCGGGCTGGTTGAAGTCCAGCTGCACCGTGGACAGCTGCCAGGTGCGGCCGATCGCGTCGCGCGCCTGCACCGAGATCTTCGGGCCGTAGAACGCGGCCCCGCCCGGGTCGGCGACGAGCTCGAGGCCCGACTCGACCGCGACCTGGCGCAGCGTCTCGGTCGCCGTCTCCCAGCTCTCGTCGCTGCCGACGTACTTCTCCGGGTCCTTGGTGGACAGCTCCAGGTAGAAGTCGGTCAGGCCGTAGCCGCGCAGCGTCTCGAGCACGAACTCCAGCTGCCGGGCGACCTCGTCCTTGATCTGGTCTTCCGTCACGTAGATGTGCGCGTCGTCCTGGGTGAGGCCGCGGACGCGGGTGAGGCCGGACAGGGTGCCCGACTTCTCGTAGCGGTACACCGTCCCGAACTCCGACAGGCGCAGCGGCAGCTCGCGGTAGCTGCGGCCGCGCGCCCGGAAGATCAGGTTGTGCATCGGGCAGTTCATCGGCTTGAGGTAGTAGTCCTGCCCCTGCCGGGTGATGTTGCCGTCGGCGTCCCGCTCCTCGTCGAGGTGCATCGGGGGGAACATGCCCTCCTTGTACCAGTTGAGGTGCTGGCTGGTCTCGAACAGGTGCGCCTTGGTGATGTGCGGCGTGTTCACCAGCTCGTAGCCATTCGCGATCAGGCGATCGCGCATGTAGTCCTCGATCTCCTTGCGGATGATCCCGCCCTTCGGGTGGAACACCGCGAGACCCGAGCCGATCTCGTCGGGAAAGGAGAACAGGTCGAGCTCCGCGCCGAGCTTGCGGTGGTCGCGCTTGGCGGCCTCCTCCATGCGGGTCTGGTAGGCCCGCAGCTCGTCCTTGCTCGGCCATGCCGTGCCGTAGATGCGCTGGAGCTGCTTGTTCTTCTCGATGCCGCGCCAGTAAGCGGCGGCGACGCGGGTGAGCGCCCAGCCGTTGCCGATCATGCGGGTGTTCGGGAGGTGCGGGCCGCGGCAGAGGTCCTTCCAGACCGTCTCGCCCGACTTGGGATCGACGTTGTCGTAGATGGTCAGCTCGCCGGAGCCGACCTCGACGCTCTCGCTCTCGTCGAACGCCGCGGTGTCGCCGTGCTGGGCGCCGCCCTTGAGGCCGATCAGCTCCAGCTTGTACGGCTCGCCGGCGAGCTCGGCGCGCGCCTCGTCGTCGGTGACCACTCGGCGCACGAACCGCTGGCCCGCGCGCTGGATGCGCTGCATCTCCTTCTCGAGCGCCTTCAGGTCCTCCGGCGTGAACGCCTCGAGCACGTCGAAGTCGTAGTAGAAGCCGTCCGCGATGGGCGGCCCGATGCCCAGCTTCGCCTCGGGGTTGATCGCCTGGACGGCCTGCGCGAGCACGTGCGCGGTGGAGTGGCGCAGGATGCTGAGACCGTCGGGCGAGTCGATGGTGACGGGCTCGACCTCGTCGGTCGTCGTGACGGTGGTCGCGAGGTCCTTCAGCTCGCCGTTGACGCGCATCGCGACAACGGAACGGTCGGTGAAGAGCTCGAAGCCGTCGGCCACCTGTCCACTCCTAGGGTTCTGGTCATCAGGGAACCCTCCAACTCTAGCCGGGTGCACGCAGGGCCACCGCCTGCGGTCGGCGGGCGACACGGCTCTTGTCGCCCATTCGGGTGCATGCGCGCGCATGCGTCCCCGCGTAGACTGCCCGTACTGCCCTGCCCGACTGCATCCGGACGGACCCGACCGACTGGACACCACTACCTCCCCCACACGAGCGGATGTCCACTATGAGAATCGGTACCCTTGCGACGACCGGAGCGCTGCTCCTGTCCCTCATCGGAGCCTCTCCCGCTCTGGCTGCAATGCCGGAACCGGAGCCGACTCCCACAGCCACCAGCACACCGGCGCCACAGGCCACGGCGCCCGCCGCCCCTGCGGCGCCCACCAGCCCGGCACCGGCTTCGCCCGCCCCGTCGACGACGACGCCGGCGGCCGACCCGAGCCTGGCCGAGCAGAACGCGGCACGCGACCACGCCATGGGTTCGACGATCAAGGCCGTCGAGGGCCCGGCGGCAGGCGCGCGCACGGTCACCCCGAAGGCGTCGCTCGGCGTCGGCGGCATCCTCGGCATGGACATCAGCGGCTGGCAGCCGAACGTCGACTGGAACTCGATGTGGGCGAACGGCGCACGATTCGCCTACATCAAGTCGAGCGAGGGCACTTACTACACGAGCAGCCACTTCTCCTCCCAGTGGTCCGGCGCCACCAGCGTCGGCATGATCCGCGGCGCCTACCACTTCGCCACCCCGAACACGACCGACGGCGCCACGCAGGCACGCTTCTTCGTCGCCAACGGCGGCAACTGGGCCCCTGACGGACGCACCCTCCCGCCGCTGCTCGACATCGAGTACGCCACCGACGGCAGCGGCACCTGCTGGGGCCTCTCCACGGGCGCCATGTCCACCTGGATCGCGGACTTCGTCCACACGATGAAGGCGCTCACGGGTATCGAGCCGGCCATCTACTCCACCACCAACTGGTGGAACCAGTGCACCGGCTCCAACAACACCTTCGGCGCTTACCCGCTGTTCGTCGCCCGTTACGGCACGAGCACGCCCGGCGCCCTGCCGGCGAGCTGGCTGAACTGGACGATGTGGCAGTTCGCCGACGCGGGCGTCTTCGCCGGTGACCAGGACATCTTCAACGGCAGCTACGCGGACCTGCAGGCCTTCGCCTTCGGCGCGCAGAGCCACCCGCCGATCGGATCGTTCGACACCGCGACGGTCGCCGCCAACGCGCCTTTCACGGTCACCGGCTGGGCGTTCGACCTGACGAACCTCGCCGCATCGAGCCAGGTGCAGATCACCTGGAGCACGCCCGGCGGCGTGAGCAGCTCGACGGTGACCGCGAGCGCCAGCCGGCCTGACGTCGGCAACGTCTACCCGTCGGCCGGAGCCGCGCACGGCTTCTCCGTGCAGGCTCCGTGGAGCGGCTACGGCCAGTACGGCGCCTGCATCACGGCGCTGGCCCTCCCGGGCGACCGCGCCGGCAACGGCGACCTCGGCTGCAAGACGGCGTTCGTGTCGGCCGCCACCGGGACCGCGCCCGCCGCGACCCGCCTGGCCGGCTCCGACCGCTTCATGACCGGTGTGCAGGTCTCCCAGAAGGCATTCCCGACACCGGGTGTCCCTGTGGTCTACATCGCCTCCGGCCTCAACTTCCCCGACGCGCTGTCCGCAGCGCCCGCGGCCGGTGCGCAGCACGGCCCGGTCCTTTTGACCATGCCGGGAGCGGTCCCGGACGCGGTGATCGCCGAGGTGCAGCGCCTCAAGCCGGCGAAGGTCGTCGTCGTGGGAGGTGCCGCCGCCGTGGCCGACTCCGCCGTCGCACAGCTGCAGGCCGTCGCGCCGGTCACCCGCATCGGCGGCGTGGACCGTTACGACACCTCCCGGCTGGTCGCGGCCTACGCCTTCCCGACGGCCACCTCGGCCTACGTCGCCGCAGCGAACAGCTACGCCGACGCCCTCTCGGCCGCCCCGGTCGCCGCCAAGAAGAAGAGCCCGCTGCTGCTTGTGAACGGCGGCGCCATCGACGCGCCCACCCAGGCGTACCTCGACGCGAAGTCCATCAAGACGCTGACCCTCGTCGGCGAGTCGGACGTGGTGGGCGACGTGTGGGTCACTCAGCCCCAGAGCTCCGGGTCGACGGTGTCGCGCGTCGGCGGCTCCGACCGGTTCGGGACCAGTGCGCTCCTCGCGGCGTCCGCGTTCCCGGCGAACGGGGCCTCCACCGTCTACGTCGCCTCCGGCATCGCCTGGCAGGACGCGCTGGTCGCCGCGGCCGCCGCCGGCTCGGCGAATCAGCCGCTGCTCCTCACTCGCCCGGGCTGCGTTCCGCGCACGATCGGCGACCAGATGGTCCGCCTCGGCACGACCGCGATGAATCTCACCGGTGGGAGCGACGTGCTCAGCACGGACGTGAACAGCCTGCAGGTGTGCTTCTGACACGCGTCCGATAGCACCGGCGACACATCGAGGGCCGTGTCCCCCGCCCAACGGACGGGAGGCACGGCCCTCAGTCTGCGCAGCGGGCTAGCTCGCCCCCTGGCGCTCCTCGTCCTCCGCCTCGACGGCCGCCGTCCCCGGAGCGGTGCCCCGCGAGACACGGACCATCGCCGAGACCATGGCGTTTCCGACGGCGATCAGCGGCACCGCGAAGAGGGCGCCGGGAACGCCGGCCAGGCCCGTGCCCGCCGCCACGCCGACGACGACGGCCAGCGGGTGCACCTTCACCGCTCCCCCGACCAGCAGCGGCTGCATGACGTGCGCCTCCAGCAGATGCACGAGCAGCACGCCGGCCAGCATGATGATCGCCTGCACGGGTCCGGCGAACACCAGGGCGATGAGGACGGCGATGATGCCGGACACGATGGCGCCGATCACGGGGATGAACGAGAACAACAGGACGATGACGCCGATCGGGATGGCGAGCGGCAGCCCGAGGAAGAACGCGACCAAGCCGATCCCGACGCCGTTGACGACGGCGACGAGGATCTGGACGCGCACGAAGCTCGTGAGTGTGTGCCATCCGGCCTCGCCTCCCGCCTGCAGGGCCGGGCGGCCGCCGCGCGGCAGCAGGCGGGTGATCCAGCGCCAGATGCCCGCACCGTCGATGAGGATGAAGATGGTCGCGAACAGCGCGATGAGCGTGTCGGCCAGGATGCGGCCTGTCGTCGATCCCACGCGCAGCGCCCCGCCGATCAGCGCGCCGCTGTCCTTCTGGGCCAGCGCCCCGGCGTCGCGGACGTAGCCGGCTAACTGCGAGTCGTTGACGTTCCAGGGCGGCTGCCGCAGCGCATCGCGGGCGCGGTTGTAGGCTGCGACCGACTGATGCTCCAGCTGCGGCAGTCCAGCGCGCACCTGCCACACCACCAGGGCCACGAGACCCGCCACCACCCCGGCGAAGACCACGAGGCTGACCAGGATCGCCGCCCATTTCGGCCAACGGTGGCGCATGAGCAGCGCGACGGCAGGCTGCAGAAGCGCCGCGACGAGCAGCGCGACGAGCAACGGCACCACGATCTCGTGGAACGTGAAGACCAAGTAGATGACGACGCCCGCCAGGGCGATGATCGCCAGCAGCCGCCATGACCACTCCGAGGCGGTGCGGACTCCTGACGGGACGGACGACTCGCGGACGGGTCGCGGATTGGTGAACGAGGCCATGGTGACTCCCCTGCGATCGGTCGCACGACTATACGCCGGGGAGTCGCCCCCCGCTCGTGGGTTCGAGAAACGACGACCGCTCGAAGGATAATGAGCCGTGGGCTCGTGGCTTCTGAAGACTTTTGCGGATATCGACATCGTCTCCGGCCCTTTTCCGTACGCCGTGCTGGCCGTGGCCGGACTGCTGACCGGCGTCCTCGTCACCCAGGTCGGACTGCGACGGAGGCAGCGCCCGCGGCGCCGGCTGCTCGGCGTTCTCATCGCCGTGTCCGGTGGCGTGGCGCTGGGAGTCCTGTTCTTCTTCACCTTCGGGGTGTGGTGGAACGTCTTCGGCATCCCGATCCCCGAGTCCGTCGCCGTCTACGTCGCCGGGTTCGGCGGTGCCGTCGCCATCGCCGTCCTGTCCCTGCAGCGAGCACGCTGGTGGAGGGCGGTGCTCTCCGCTGTGACGGTGATGGTGGTCCTGGCCGCGACCTCGTTGGCCTCCGTCGCCGCCTTCGGGATCAATCCGACGCTGGGGTCGCTGGTCGGCATCACGCCGAGCTCCGATGCGTCCGATCCGGTGCCCCTCGCTCCTCTGACGACCAAGCCGCTCACCGACCTCGGGACCACATGGAAGCCACCGCACGGGATGCCCTCGCACGGCACGACACGCTCGGTGAGCATCCCGCCCACGCACTCCGGTTTCCACGCACGCGACGCGGGTCTGTACCTGCCACCGGCCGCGTTGACCCCCGACGCACCCCGTCTGCCGCTGATGATCATGATGATGGGCCAGCCGGGCAATCCCGACCCCCAGTACGTCGGCGCCGTCCTGGACAGGTTCGCAGCCCGAAATCACGGGCTCGCTCCGATCGTCGTCGTGGCCGATCAGCTCGGTGACCCCGGCCAGGACCCGGGATGCACGGATTCCGCGCGGTTCGGGAACGCCGAGACGTACGTGACCGTCGATGTCCTCGACTGGGCACGGCAGCACCTCAACGTCGACGCCTCCGGTGCGACCACCACGATCGCTGGCTACTCGAACGGCGGAGCCTGCGCGATGCTGTACGCGGCGAAGTATCCGGATGACTTCCACAACGTGATCTCCATCTCCGGCGAGCTCTATCCCGGCGCCGAGAACCCGCCTGCGATGCTCGACAGCGTCTTCGCCGGGAACCAGGCCGCGTACGACGCGCAGAAGCCGGAGAACAACTTCCCTGGGCACTCCTACTCGGGTCTGGCGGTCTTCACCGCCAGCTCCGACGACCCCCTGTACGTGCAGTTCGCACAGAAGGCCCAGCTGCTGTTCGCGCATGCCGGCTTCGCGTCGCAGTTCGGCGAAGTGCCACATGGCGGCCACGTCCTCGGCGCCATCAACGGCGGCCTGCCGATCGCCTTCGCCGCGCTCTATCCGACGCTCGGTCTGCAGGTCCCCCCGGAGCACTAGACACTCCGACGCATGGCGCTGCCGGTGCGGGTACCGTGCGGAGCGTGAAGCTCCGTTCCTCCTCCGCGCTCGACCGGACGTTCTGGGTGGTCCTGGTACTGAAGGGGCTGGACGGCGTCGTCGAGCTGATCGCCGGGGTGGCGCTGCTGCTCGTGACCCCGGCTCAGCTCGAGGCCGCTGCGCGGGCGCTCACGGGGCACGAGCTGCACGAGGATCCGCACGATCCGATCGCCAACTGGTTGCTCCACTACACCGGCACCCTGAGCGTGTCCGCGACGATCTTCGGTGCGGTGTACCTCCTGGTCCACGGGGTGGTGAAGATCATCCTGGTGGTGGCGGTGCTGCGCGACAAGCTGTGGGCGTATCCCTGGCTGATCGGCTTCCTGGTCGCCTTCATCGGCTGGCAGGTCTACGAGATGGTGGTTCACTTCACGTGGGGCCTGGCGGCGCTGACGGTCTTCGACATCCTCATCGTCCTGCTGACGGTGCGGGAGTACCGGGTGCGCCGCGCGCGGAGAGCGGAGGCTCGGCGGGAGGCGGCCCTGTGATCGGTCCGTCCGACCGATCAGGGGCTCATTCGTCGAGGCCGAGCGCCGCCCAGAACGCATCGAAGTGCGTGCGCCAGACGGTGTGCTTCGCGCCCGCGAAGCTCACCACGTCGAGGTCCCGGCCGCGCAGGTCGTCTGCCACGGCCGGCGTGACGTAGTCGCTCGCCTCGGCGCGGATCACGAGCGATCCGGCCGGCGGCCAACACCGGCCTCCCGTCCCGGCTGCGATGGATGCCGCCGTCGCAGGATCGAAAAGCTCAGCGGCGCGTGCTTCGACCTCGACATCTCGTGCGGTGAAGTCCGGCCGCAGCCGAAGCTGCGATGAAGTGCGGCCTGCCGCCTCAGCCTCGTACTCGCACCGGGTCTGGTCGACGTCGCGCCCCCCTCGCGTCGAGAACGGCGCATCGACGAAGACGAATCGCTTCGCCCTGATCTGCGGCGCCGCCGAGGCGAGAACGAGGCCGCCGAACGAGTGACCTATCGCTATGTCGAAGGCCCCCTCACCGCTGAAGGCGGCCGCCGCCGCAGCGATGTCCCGCGCGACCGACTCGATCGAGGCGTTGCGATCCGGGGCCGAGCGACCGTGACCGGGAAGGTCGAGGGCGACGACACGGAAGCCGCTCTCGACCAGTGCATCCGACACCCGCCACCAACTCTCGGCGCTGCCCAGCATGCCGTGCACGAGGAAGGCGCTGCGGGGGCCGGCGCCGGTGCTTGATGCGTGCAGAGTCACCCGTGCAGTCAAACATGTCCGGGCGCGATGGCTGAGGCTGCACACGATCTCATCAGTAGGATCGCGGCAGATGTCATCGTCGACAGGGGGAACCATGACCGAGCGCTTCCGCGCCCTCAGCACCACGGCCATCGCGGCCTTCGCTCTCGCCATCGGCCTCGCGGGCTGCTCGGCTCTCCCCGACCAGGGACGCACGGCCTCCGGCGGCGCCGCGTGCGTGAACCTGCGCTCGACGGTCACCAATCTGGAAGCACTCCGCGCGTGGTGCCTCGACCATCGCGACGCTGCCGGCGCCGCGGGATGGGCGAACGGAATCGAGAACTCCATGAAGGCCGACGCGGCAGACGACGCGGCGACCTCGTCGCGGATCCGTGACGCTGCCTCCCGACTGGATGCGCAGGTCAGAATGCTGTCAGGACCCGACGGCGAGGCGGCGGTCGCGCAGCTTCCCGACCTCATCACCGAGGTCCTGGACGAGCTGAGGCCCGCTCGCGACGCCGTGTGCGCCTGATGCCCCACGGGTCGGGCAGGCGCAGAGGCGCGCTGGCGATGGTGCTCTGCGCCGTATCCCTGACCGGGTGCACTCAGGCCGGGATGTGCGGGCAGGACATCACCCCCGCGCCACGCATCACCGTCGATGTGACCTCCTGGGTGAAAGCGCATCCGGACACCGATGTGCGTGTCTGCGCCGACGGGAGCTGCATGACCGGGGACCACGTCGTGGTGTTCACGGTCGACGGTGCTGCCATCCCGACGGGCGACGGTCGGCGCATAGCGATCACCGCCGAGTCGGTGGCGGCATCCATCCACGTCGAGTCGTTCAGCACGACCGTGCAGCTCGTCCGCGACTCGTGCGGGCAGGCAGGTGTCTGGTTGCGGATGGACGGCACGGGCCGGCTCTCGACGGCACCACCGGTGTGAGCGGTCGCCGCCCGATACGCTCGGCCCATGACGGACGAGGTTGACATCCACCTGGCCGAGTCGCTCAGCGACGAGGATCTCGCGGCGATCGAACGGCTCCTGCCGCAGCTGTCGTCGAGTGCGAGGTTCGACGGGGCGCGTGTCCGGTCGATGCTCGCACACGATGGCACCGACCTCATCGTGGCTCGCGACGGAGGCCGGCTCGTTGGCATGGCGACACTCGCGTCGTTCCCGCTTCCGACCGGCGTGCGTGGTCACCTCGACGATGTCGTCGTCGACCAGCAGCTCCGCGGCCGAGGTATCGCCAGGCTGTTGCTGGAGGCGGTGATCGAGCTCGCCCGCGAGCGAGGATTACGAACGCTCGACCTCACGTCGCGGCCGAGCCGTCAGTCGGCGATTCGGCTGTACGAGTCGGTCGGTTTCGAGCGGCGCGCCTCGGTGCTCATGCGGTACAGCGGTGCTGCCTAACGCGAGCGGAGACCCTCGGCGAGACGATGTCAGAGGGACCGCAGGAACTCCGCGATGTCGTCCGCCAGGAGCTCCGGCTCCTCGTGCGGCGCGAAGTGTCCCCCGCGCGGCATCCGCGTGTACCTCGTCACGGCGTAGGTCCGCTCCGCCCAGCTCCGCGGCGGATCCGCGAGGTCGCGCGGGAACAGCGCCACCGCCGTCGGCACCTCCACCCGCTCCACCCGCGTGACCCGCCCGGCCGCGAACTCCCAGTACGGCCGGAACGAGGTGCCGATGGAGTTCGTGAACCAGTACAGCGAAGCGAGCGTGAGGAGGTAGTCCGGAGTGAAGCGGGTGAACACGTCGCCGCCGCAGTCGCTCCAGGCACGGTGCTTCTCCAGCGCCCAGGCCAGCAGGCCGATCGGCGAATCGGAGAGGGCGGCCGCCAGCGTCAGCGGCCGGGTCTGCTGCTGATGCTGGTACGCCCCCTCGGCGGCGATCCAGGCGGCGACCCTGTCCACGTGCTCCCGCTCATCGACGGTCAGCGTCGCCTCGTCGACGTCGAGCGGCGGTGCCACGGCGAGCAGGTGGATGCCGGCGACCGCCTCGGGGTGGGCTTGGGCGAGCCTCGACGTGATCCCGGCCCCGAGGTCGCCGCCATGCGCGACGTACCGCTCGAAGCCGAGCCCGGTCATCAGCCGGTGCCACAGTTCGTGGGTCTGCTCCCCCGCCCCGTCCGGGCTCGCGGAGGGCAGGACCGGCCGCTGCGGCGAGAACGGGAAGCCGGGCAGCGCGGGAACGATCACCGTGACGGCGCCCGCCGCCTCCCGCCCGAAACGGGTCGGGGATGCCAGCCGCTCGGCCACATCCACCAGTTCCAGAGCGGTGCTGGGCCAGCCGTTCGTGAGGATGACCGGAGGTAATCCGGTGACGGTCTCGGCATCGAACCGGAGGTACGCGACGGGCGTGCCGTCCAGGTCGGCGGTGTGCCAGGGCAGTGCGTCGATCCGCTCCCGCCACCGATCCCAGTCGTAGCCGTCGGCCCAGTACTGCGCCAGCCGGGCGAGCACCTCCTCGTCGGTCCCCGCCGTCCAGGCGTCGCCCGATTCGAGGGGCCAGCGCCGCCCCCATCGGGTACGGCGGACGCGGGAGCGCAGGTCGGACACGTCCGCGGGCGAGACCTCGATCGGAGCGGCCATGATCCTCCGTAGACGACGAAACCCCCTGGTGATCCAGGGGGTTCTGCTTGTGGGCGATACTGGGATCGAACCAGTGACCTCTTCCGTGTCAGGGAAGCGCGCTACCGCTGCGCCAATCGCCCGAATCTGAACCAGAAGCTCAGAATCGAGGTGGATACGGGATTCGAACCCGTGTATACGGCTTTGCAGGCCGCTGCCTCGCCTCTCGGCCAATCCACCGAACGCCACAACACGGAAAAACCGTACCGTACCCGAGAGGCCCGATCCGTAGACCGGGCCGACTCGAGCGGATGACGAGACTCGAACTCGCGACCCTCACCTTGGCAAGGTGATGCGCTACCAACTGCGCTACATCCGCATTTCGTTCCGCAGTTCCCTGCGGCACTTGAAAGACTCTAGCCGATCCGCGCGCCCAAGACAAAACCGATGACGCCCGCCGGGTGTGTCGTCCGCCGCGCCCCTGTCGATGTGCGTTCGACCCTCCGAGTCGGCTAGTATCGGAACTCGCAGCCGGTGACGGATGCGACGGGCGATTGGCGCAGTTGGTAGCGCGCTTCCTTCACACGGAAGAGGTCATCAGTTCGAGTCTGGTATCGCCCACCAGAGAAAAACCCCCGGTCCGCCCGGGGGTTTTCGTTTCTCGGGTTGATCTCTTTCGTCCGAGTACCCCCAGCGTCGACGACATACTCGTCCAGGCCGCGCTGTCGGGCGCGGCCTCGCGCGGCCTCACATCCGGGAGAGGATCTCTTGCTTCTTCGCAGCGAACTCGTCCTGGGTGAGGATGCCGGCGTCGCGGAGCTGGCCCAGCTGCTGCAGCTGGGCCACGTGATCCTCCGCGGCGGCCAACGCAGGCTGCTCCGAGGCGGCGTTCGCGACCTGCACCTGGATCGGTGTGGCGGCGCGCGCCTGCATGAGATTCAGGATCTGCTGACGGAATGCAGCTGCGTCGTCACGGTTGACGCGGAATCCGACTGTGCCGCCGGCCGTCTGCACCTCAACGAGGTGGTACAGCATCCCGTCTTTTCGGTTGGAGACGGAGGTGATCTGGTTGATCGGAAGCATCTCGTACGCGTCCTTGCCGCCCTTCACCCCGGTGGCGAGGAGTGACAGCCCACCCGTGAGGACACCGGCGGTGATCTTCCCGCCGGAGATGCCGCGGCCGCGTTCCCATTCGATGCGGTCCGGCCAGAGCTTCACCTTGGCGTTCTTCCCGTCGATGTGGGAGACGATCTCGTACAGGGGGACGTCATCCCCGGCGACGACGACCGACACTTCCTGGTCCTTGCGGACGGCGCTCGCGGTGGAGACACCGTATCCGATGTTCGCCCTCGTTTCCGCAGCGACGGACGCGGCAGCGCCCTTCACCCTCGCGAGCACTCCCTCCCGCTCGCTGGCAGCCACGATCGCGCCGGCCTGGTCGATGACCTGCGGCGTCTGCTCGTCGGCGAAGTGCTCCGTCCACTGGGCACCGTCCCACCAGCGCTGGCGTCCGGATCCGTCGTCGTACCAACCGGCGGGTGTGCTCATGAGTTCTCCTTGTATCTCTCGGGCGAGTCCACGCTAGTTGGCGCGGGTCAACCTTCGAGGCCCCAGAACAGGGGTGTAAGCCCCGCTGATCGGCATGACCTCGTAGATCCTGGATCGTGAGCCCGCTGGAAGGGCAGCGGCCGGTTCAGGTCTCGGCCGCCCCCGGGTCGCAG
>JAEWJG010000138.1 GCA_023386675.1 Actinomycetes bacterium | reverse complement strand
GTATCACGAGCTACACGGAGCCGGGGCTCGGCCCGGGCGAGGACGCGGGGGCGACCGGCTGCTTCGGTCAGGATGTGCTCGACGCGTACGTCGAGCTCCAGGCGGAACGTGCGCTGACGGCGCGCGTGAACGTGCTCGCCCTCTTCGGCGTGCTCGACGGGCCGAGCACGCTCCGCGACGTGATCGGCGGGGTGCGTGCCCTGCAGCGGGAGACCGAGCGGCCGACGTGGCTGCGCCTCGCGGGCGTCAAGATCTTCGCGGACGGCATCCCGCCGATGCTCCAGGCCTGGACGCGGCACAGCTATCCCGACGGGAGCCATGGCGGCCTGCTGGTCGACGGCTTCGACACGGCGGAGAGTGCGGAGAACCTGCGGCTGATGATCCGCGAGGCGAACCGGCTCGGCCTCCAGGTGGGTGTGCACGCGACCGGTGACCGCACCATCGACGCGGTGGTGGATGCGGTGGAGGAGGCGCTGGCGGAGAGCCGGATGGAGCTGCGCCACTACATCATCCACGGCGACCTCGTGGAGCCCCGCACCCTGGCGAGCATGGCCGGCCTCGGGATGGGCCTCAATGTGCAGGCGGGGATCGCCGTCCGGACGGCGCCGTGGCTCGCCGCGGTGCTCGGCGAGGAGGTCGCCGCCGGAGCCTGGCCGCTGGCGGCGGCGCGCGCGGCAGGTGTGGCGGTCTCGCTCAGCTCGGACGCGCCTATTCTGTCGCCCGACTGGCGGCAGGGCGTCGCGGACGCCGACGCCTGGCTCGGAGCGCCGGCGCCCGGGGAAGAGGCGGATCGGATGCGTGAACTGCTGCGGGCGTACACGACCGTCCCTGCCCGGCAGGACGGCGCCGAGCCGTGGAAGGGGTCGCTGGAGCCGCGCAAGGCGGCCGATCTGTGCGTCCTCGCTGCCGACCCGCTGACCCTCGCGCCGCGCGACCTGCCCGACGTCCCCGTCGAACTCACCGTCGTCGACGGCGACATCGTCTTCGAGCGCGTCGGCGCCCCCGTCTGACCCCCCATCGAGTCCGCCCCTCATCGAGTCCGCCCCATCGAGTCCGCAGAGAGTGCACGCGACACGCCGTGCGAGCGTGCACTCTGTGCGGACTCGACGGCGGGGCGGGGGTCCGGAGAGGTCAGGCGGCGAGGGCGGAGGCGGGGGTGCGCAGGCCGGCGAGGAGGGCGGCGAGCTGGCCTTCGGGGGCGTGCACGTCCTCGGGGTGCCACTGCACGGCGAGTACGGGGGCGTCGCGGTGCTCGACCGCCTCGACGTGTCCGTCCTGCGAGCGGGCGGTGACGACGAGGCCCTCGCCGAGTGCGTTAACGGCCTGGTGGTGGGCGCTGCGCACCTCGACGGTCGGCTCGCCCAGCAGCTCGGCGACCCGGCTGCCGTGCTCGACGTCGACGGTGTGCGTGGTCAGCACCTGCGGGATGGGGACGCCGCGGTTGACGTGACCGCACTCGTCGCCCAGGTCCTGCACCAGGGTGCCGCCGAGGGCGACGTTGACGATCTGCAGGCCGCGGCAGATGCCGAGCAGCGGGATGCGCCGGTCGATCGCCGCGCGGGCGAGGGCGAGCTGGGCCGCATCCGCGACGGGCAGGTGCCGCGACTCGTTCGGGTAGCCGGTCTCGGCGCCGTAGAAGCCGGGGTGGATGTCCTCCCCGCCGACGATGACGATCGCGTCTGCCCCGGCGGTGGCCGCGAGCAGCGTCTCGGTGCCGGCGTCGGCGGCGAGCCGCTGCGTCGACCAACCCTGCGCACCGGCCTCGGCGAGGACGTTCCCGACGAGGAGCTGCACGTAGTCGTGGTAGGCCGGGTCGTGGGAGCGGAGGCGCGTTGCCTCGACGACGGCGAGCACCGGAGGAACGGCGAGCACCGGAGGCACGGAGGCGGCCTGTACGGACATGCGCTCCTCCTCTCGACCGGGACCACTCCATCCCACCAGGCGCCGCCGCTGTCCGCACGCACGGCCGTAACAGGCCGAAACCTTCACAGTGTCCGGGAGCGCTAATAGACTCGGCTGCGTCCCAGGCCGACCCGAGAGAGTGGGTAGATGCCGTTGCGTCGTCTGCTGAGCCGGGCCCTGCTGGGCCTGGGACTCGTCGCGGGCTCGCTGGCGGTCGCCGGCCCCGCCGCGGCGACGGATCCCGTCGATCTCGGGCCCAGCCATGTCGTCGACCAGTCGCATGTGCTCAGCGCCGCCGACGAGGCACGGGTGTCGGATGCGGCCAAGAAGCTGTACGACGACCACCGCATCGACCTCTACGTCGTCTACGTCCCGCAGTTCACCGATCCCACCGAGGCGGCCGACTGGGCCAACGAGACGGCTGCGCGCAACGGCCTCGGCCAGCGGGACTACCTGCTCGCCGTGGCGACGGACGGCCGCACCTACTACCTCTCCGGCGACGACAACGGTCCGGTCAGCGACACCCAGCTCGACGGCATCGAGCAGAACCAGGTCGAGCCGAAGCTGCACGCCGGCGACTGGGCCGGGGCCGGAGTCGCGGCGGCGACCGGGCTCGGCGACGCGGTCGGCGGGGGCGGCGGGGCCGTCTTCTTCTGGGTGTTCCTCATCGGCGTGATCGTCATCGGCGTCGCCGTGTTCCTGCTCGTGCGCTCCCGCACGTCCCGGAAGAAGCAGGCCGCGACCGGGCCGGCCACCCCGCAGAGCGAGCTGCAGACCATCCCCCTCGACGAGCTGGATCGCCGCGCCGGGTCCGCGCTGGTACAGACGGATGATGCGATCCGCACCAGCGAGGAGGAGCTGGGGTTCGCCACCGCGCAGTACGGCGCGGATGCGGTCGTGCCGTTCCGGGCGGCGCTCGACCAGGCGAAGGGACAGCTGCGGGAGGCGTTCACCCTCAAGCAGCGGCTGGACGACGCCGAGCCCGACACGGACGAGCAGCGGCGCGAGTGGAACATCCACATCGTGCAGCTGTGCGGCGCGGCGAACCAGGCTCTGGACGCCCAGGCGGACGCCTTCGACGAGCTGCGGGCAATGGAGAAGCGCATCCCGGAGGCGACCGCCGAGATCCAGGCCCAGGCGACGGCGCTTCGGCAGCGGCTGGCGACCACCACGGCGACGCTGGACGCCCTCGCCCAGCGTTATACGGACGCGTCGCTCGCGACCGTGCACGACAACGTCCACCAGGCGACGCAACGGCTCGACTTCACCGACACGGCGCTCGCCGGCGCCGGGCAGAAGGCGGCGGCCGGGCAGGCGGGCGCAGCGGCGGTCGGCGTGCGCGCGGCCGAGGAGTCGGCCGACCAGGCCGGGCT
>JAEWJG010000113.1 GCA_023386675.1 Actinomycetes bacterium | reverse complement strand
GTGTAGAGCAGCGGGATGCCCGGGACGACCGCGGCGGCGGCCGTCGCGACGGCGACCCCTCCGAGGATCCCGGCCAGCGCCCTCGGCCCGATGCGCCGGTGGCCGAACGCGATCCCGCCGAGGAGCGAGCCGAGGCTCGACACCGCGATCGCCACGCCCGCGAGCACGCTGTCGCCGTCGAACCGGGCGATCAGTCCCAGCTCCAGCGCCCCGAAGGACGCGATCAGCGCGAAGCTCGCGGCGGCCGCCAGCCGCACCGCGCGGGTGAGGAGGACGACGCCGGGACGCGACTCGCTGCGGGGCAGCCGCACGCCGGCGATGTGGGGCGTGAGCAGAAACCACACGGTCCCGCCGAGAGTGACCGCCGCGGCGAGCACGAGCGGCGCCTGGGTCGACACCGCGCCGCTCAACAGCGTCGCCGCGACCGGCCCGGTGATCCAGATCAGCTCCTGCGCCGACGTGTCGAGCGCGAACAGCGCCGGAACGGCCCGCCGCGGCACGAGCCGCGGGTACAGCGCGCGCACCACCGGCATCAGCGGAGGGACGGATGCCCCGATCACCACGCCGAGCACCAGCATGAGCACCGGGATCGGCGGCCCGAATGCGAGTGCGAGCATCCCGGCCGCGTTGACCAGCGCCGCGGCGAGCACCGGCCCCCGGATGCCCAGCCTCCCGACCGACCGGCTCACCAGCGGCATCGCGACCGCCTCGCCGACACTGACGCAGGCGACCACCAGGCCGGCCAGCGCGTACGACCCCGTCGCGTGCCGCACGTGCAGGAGCACGGCGAGGGACAGCATCCCAAGCGGGAAGCGCGCGACCAGCTGCGAGACCGTTACCCGGAGGACGCCGGGGATGCGGACGAGCTCCAGGTACGTCCGCACCCCGCTACTTGCCCACGCCGCCGGCGAGACCGCGCACGAAGTAGCGCTGGCAGACGAAGAACAGGATCACCATCGGGAGAGCGGCCATCACCATCCCGGCGAACACGACGGGGTACTGCGTGCCGTTCTTGGACATCATGTCGGCGAGGCCGACGGGCAGCGTCTGCACGCCGGTTCCGCTGGTGAAGATCATCGCGAACAGGTACTCGTTCCAGTTCTGCAGCACGTTCAGCACGATGGTCGTCGCGACGATCGGCATGCTCATCGGCAGGATGATCCGCCAGAACGTCGCAGCCCGCGAGGCGCCGTCGATGGAGGCCGCCTCATCCACCTCCCGCGGCAGGTCGAGCATGTACGCGCGCATCAGGAACACGGTGAATGGGATGCGGAACGCCGTGTACAGGACGAGCAGCCCGAAGAAGGTGTCGTACAGCCCCCACGCCTGGAACAGCTTGACCAGCGGGATGAGCGCGACGGTCGGCGCGAGCATGAGGCCGGCCAGCACGATGACGGTGAACGTGCGGTTCAGCGGGATGTTCACCCGGGTCAGGCCGTAGGCCGCCCAGGCGCTGATCAGCTCGGTGATGAGCGTCGCCAGCACCGTCAGCGAGACGCTCGTGAAGACGAAGTCGCCGACACCCTGGTTCCAGGCCTTGCCGAAGTTCTGCCAGAGCCACTGCGTCGGAAGCGAGAACGGGTTGCCGAACAGCTCGGCGTTCGTCTTCAGGGCGTTGGTCACCATCCAGAGCAGTGGATACAGGACGAGCACGGCGAGCGCGATCAGCAGCGCCCACGTCAGGACGGTGCGGACTCCGCGGCCGAGACGGGCGAGGGCTACCATTCCACTCTCCTCTTGCGCGAGTAGGCGAGCTGCGCCGCGGCGAGCAGCAGCGTGATGACGAAGATGGCGACGCCGATGGCGGCGGCCGAGCCGAAGTCGTTCGTGACGAAGCCGGCGTGGTACAGCCACGTGCCGAGCACTTGGCTCGAGTTGTTCGGGCCGCCGCTGGTCATGACCATGACCTCGTTGAAGACCTGGAACGCCCCGGAGATCGTGACGATCATCATGAGGCCGGTCATCTCGCGCACCAGCGGCAGCGAGACCTGGAAGAACCGGCGCACAGGGCCCACGCCGTCGAGGTTCGCAGCCTCGTACAGCTCCTGCGGGATGCGCTGCAGCGCCACCGAGAACAGCAGGACGCTGTAGCCGAAGCCCTGCCACTGGCTCATCGCGATGATCGCGAAGATCGCCGTGCCCTCGTGGCCGAGCCATGCCTGAGAGAACTGGCCGAGGCCGAGGTTGGCGAGGAAGACGTTCAGGAGGCCGGTCTGCGGCTGGTAGATGAAGTAGAAGAGCAGGCCCGCGACGGTCAGCGAGATGGCCGAGGGGATGAAGTAGATGGCGCGGAACGCCTTGCGCCAGCGCTCGCTGCGCACGCTCTCCACGATCGCGGCGAGCACGAGGGCGCCGAAGACCTGGAAGACGATCGAGATCGCGGCGTACCAGGTGTTGTTGCCGAGCGCCTTCCAGAAGATGGGGTCCTGCGCCAGCGCCGTGTAGTTGTCGACGCCGACGAAGGTCTGGTCGCCGCTGTAGATGTTCCACTTCAGGAAGCTGAAGACGATGTTCTGGATCAGGGGCCAGTAGACGAAGACGGCCAGCACGGCCAGCGCCGGGATGAGCCAGACGAGGCCGCGCCAGCGGGCGGGGCCGCGCTTCGCCGCCTTCGGGGCGACGTCTCCCGGAGCCGGGGCCGCCCCCCCCCCGCGCGGCCCCCGCCCCGGGGGGGGGCGGGCGCCTGGCGGGTGCCCGACCCGGTCAGCGACTTCG
>JAEWJG010000328.1 GCA_023386675.1 Actinomycetes bacterium | reverse complement strand
GGGGTGGCCGGGCTCCAGACCTGCGATGACGAGCTGCCGATCGTCGCGCCGGCCTATCCGGCGGCGGCAACCGTCACGTCGAAGAAGGTCACGGCGTTCGGCAGCGGCTCGTCCGCCGCCGGTGGGCCGGTCGCCCCGCTCCTGCGGGTGAGCCCGCGGCAGGGGGGCACGACCGGCCGCTAGCAGACGACGCGCAGGACGCGCCGGACGGGATCACCCGGCCGGCGCGCCCTCCGCCGCCTCCTCGGCCTCCTCACCGTGCTTCACGATGTCGCCCTCCTGGAACAGGATGCCTTTCGCGGTCTCCCGCCACTGCGGCTTCGCCCGGAGCAGGAATTCGAGCTCCATGCTGAAGTGCTTGTACTCCTCGGCGAGCGAGTCGAGCATGATCGCCTTGGCGACCTCGTCCTTCTCGACGGCGATGCGCTGCTCGTACCAGCCGATCGCCTCCGCCTCCTCGGACAGGCTGGCGCACATCCGGGCGAATGTGCGGGTCTCCTCGCCGAGTTCGTTCGGCGGCTCGTGATACTGGTCGGTGGACACCGGCTCTCCCTTCGTCGGGACTCCATCCAATGTCCGCACGGCGGATCCCTCAAGTCCTCCGCGATACGAATCCGCACATCCTCGGTCTACCCGCGGCGTCCATGACGCGGCAGGATACGGCCATGACGGACAACGACGGAGCCGGCATCGTCGGCGTCAGCACCATCGGCATCCCGGTCGCGGATCAGGACCGCGCGCTCGCGTTCTACCGCGACGTGCTGGGATTCGACGTGCTGGTGGACGCGCCCCTCCCGCAGATCGGCGGCCGCTGGATCATGCTCGCACCGCCCGGGTCGCCGGTGTCGGTGTCGCTCGTTCTCGCGAAGGACAGCGCTCCCGCGGGCGTCGAGACCGGAATCCGCTTCGAGACCCTCGACGCCGAGCGGACCCACGCAGCGCTGAGAGCTCACCGGGTGGACGTGGGGGACCTGCTCCGCTGGTCCGGCGTGCCGCCCATGTTCGCCGCCTCCGACCCCGACGGGAACCGCTTCGAGGTGGTCGAGCGCTCGGCACGGTGACGAGGGGACGTCGCTCCGCTAGGGTGAGCCGAGGGGGTGGTCGCCGATGGGCGCACTGATGGAGGGACTGCAACGGGAGGAGCGCCGACGTCAGCGCGTCGCGCTGCTGGTGGTGCTGAGCTGCGTCGCGGGCCTCGGAGCGTGGCTGACCGCTCCCTTCGGCGTGGTGCAGCTGACGCGCGGCGACGCGGCGGGCTGGCTGCTCGTGGCGGCCGGGGTGGTGCTGCTGGGGGTGACCCTGGTGGGCATCCTCGCGGCGAGACGGTCGCACCGGGCGCCGCAGAGCGTCCCGGGTCGGCCGAACGCGCGATTCGACGAACCGGAGCCGTCCCAGGATCCGCGCGGCGGGTTCAGCATGCCCGGCTCGTACCTCGGGTCGCATTAACACTCCGAAATGCGGTGCCGCGCTCTCGATAGGGTGACGGCATGGCAACGCGCGTGATCGTCATCGGTGGGGGCGTCGTCGGCGCCGCGACAGCCTGGTCGCTTGCCCGCGAGGGCGCCTCCGTCGTCCTGCTGGAGGCGTTCGAGCGCGGGCACGATCGCGGGTCGTCCCACGGCGGCTCCCGCATCTTCCGCCACGGCTACGCGGAGCAGGACTACGTGGAGCTGTCCGTCCGCGCCCTGCAGGGATGGACGCACCTCGAGCACGTCAGCGGACGCCGCCTCCTCGACGCGACCGGCGCCGTCGACCACGGCGATCCCGCCGCCCTGCACGCGATCGCGGCGGCACAGGAGGCCGCGGAGCTGCCGTACGAATGGCTGACCGGGGTCGAGGCGTCCGCACGCTGGCCCGGGCTGCGGTTCGAGGAGCACGTGCTGTTCAGCCCCGGCGGCGGGAGGCTGCGCGCCGCGGACGCGATCGAGGCGCTGCTCGACGCCGCGGCCGCCGAGGGAGCCGACCTCCGGTTCGGCGCGCGCGTGACCGATGTCGCGGAGTCGGCGGACGGCGTGACGGTGACCGCGGCGGACGGCGTCCACGTCGGCGACGTCGTCGTGGTGGCGGCCGGGTCGTGGACGCCCGAGCTGCTGCGTCCGTTCCTCGATGCGCGGGGCGTAGAGCTGCCGGCGGTCCGCGTCACCGAGGAGCAGCCGGCGCACTTCCCCCTGCTGCCGGGCCCGGCGGACTCCGAGGCGGCGTGGCCGAGCTTCGTGCACCATCCGACGGAGGACGGGATCCCCGGCAGCTACGGCCTGCTGACACCGGGGGAGGGCGTGAAGGTGGGCTTCCACGGCATCGGCCCCGAGGTCGACCCGGACCGGCGCGACCGCACCATCGACGCCGACCGGCTGGCCGGGCTGCAGCGGTACGTCGCGGAGTGGGTGCCGGGCGTTGACTCCACGCGTCCGGAGGGGATCAGCTGCCTCTACGACAGCACCGTGCAGGAGGACTTCGTGCTCGACCGCGTGGGCCCGGTCGTCATCGCGACGGGCTTCTCGGGCCACGGCTTCAAGTTCGGCCCGGCGCTCGGCGAGGTGCTCGCGCGCCTCGCACTGCACGGCGACTCCGCTGCGCCGCGCTTCCGGCTGGCGGTCGCCGCACCCGACGCCTGAGCGGCCTCCAGCAGTGCGCCACTAGGGTGGCGGGATGGTCGAAGCAGAGGTGCGGAC
>JAEWJG010000269.1 GCA_023386675.1 Actinomycetes bacterium | reverse complement strand
CCCCAGCACGGCGTGGCTGCGATAGCGGAGCGTCCACCGTGACACGAGGGAGTTGTCATGATCGGACCTTTGGATGCTGTCGGAACCGTTCTCGAAATACCAGAGGCCCCGATCGGGTGCGGCGTTGCGCCGCCCGTCCGCCAGGTAGGGCGACGACTCGGCGTGCAGCCTGCTCAGCGAGATGAACGAGTACTCGAGGCGTCTCATCCAGCGCGTGTCTTCGCTGCGAGAGCGGAGGTGCGCCGCCTGGACTCGCGCGACGTCGTCAGCCTTCAGCTCGTCCGTGGTGACCACCAGGAAGTCCACGTCGCTGGTCAGGTCGAAGTCGCCGATCGCCAGCGAGCCGAGCGGATAGAGGCCGACGAACGCATCGCCCAGAGCTTCGCGCATCCTTGTCGCGTGGCGCGCCAGCGCCTCATCGAGTCCCTCGTACGCCGTTCGACCTCCCGGAACCGGCTCTGTCTGCTGATCACCGTGCACGCTCACCACCCCTGAGACCCGGGCACCCCCTTGAACGGCCCGACGACGGCACTCGTGATCCAGCCGCCGTAGAAGCCTCCGGGCTGCGGCGTGACGACCTCGCCGTCGACCGTGCACTCGTCCATCTGCTGCGCGTAAACGGCCACGCGGCCGCGGAGCCGCTCGAAACCGGGCGACGGGTGCGGGTAGTTCCATGCGCAGGCGCGCCTCAGCACGCGTCCGCCGCGCACGTCGAGATATCGGGCGGTCCCCTTGAACTCGCAGAACGACGAACCGTCGGCGTCGACCAGCGCGCCAGGTGCGAAGTCCGCCATGGGCAGGTAATACACCGGCGGATGGCTGGTTTCGAGCACCCGGACGGCGTCTCGGGTCTCTGCGATCAGCCGGCCTCCCAGGCGGATGGTGACGGGGGCGGTGACGCGCTCGATGCGCGGTGGCCGGGGGTAGTCCCACACGGACTCCTGTCCCGGTCCGGGGGTCTCGCGGCGCGGTCGGGGCACCTGTTCACTGTACGTCCGCGGTGCTTCACTGGGGTATGGCCGCCTCACCGATGTTCCCGCTCGGATCCGTGCTGTTCCCGTCGGCGCCCATCCCGCTGCGCGTGTTCGAGCCGCGGTATCTCACGTTGGTCGGGCGGCTGCTCGACGAGGTCGAACCGGGGTTCGAGTTCGGCGTCGTCCTCATCGAGCGCGGCTCGGAGGCCGGGGGCGGCGACCAGCGCGCCTCGGTCGGGACGATGGCGCGTCTCGTGAGCGCCGCGGTGAGCGACGACGACCTGTTCATCGTCGGTGTCGGGACCCGGCGGTTCACGGTCGAGCGTTGGGTCGACGAGGACCCGTATCCCCGGGCCGAGCTCTCGACGATGCCGGAGCTGGAGTGGTCCGAGGCGCTCGCGCCCTTGCGGGTCGAGGCCGAAGCCGTCGTCCGCCGCGTGATCGCCCGCGTCGCCGAGCCGGAGTCCGATGCCGACATCGAGCTGTCGGACGATCCCGTCGCGGCCGCGTGGCAGCTGGCGGCGATCGCCCCACTGGGCGAGTACGACAGGTACACCCTGCTCAGGTCGACATCGATGGGAGGTCTCCTGCGTCAGATCGTCGACCTGACCCTCGAAGCCGAAGTGCTCTGGTCCGCCGAAGGCGGCATCTGACCACCCGTAGCGGCGGCGTGTTGCGGCGCGGCTCCGCAGCCCGCGGGTTAGCGTCGATGCACGGGGTCGCCGTGGCGCCTCCGCACACCCTTCGACCACGATTCGGATACCGAATGTCTTCAGGCCGCCCGGCAACGTCGCCCTCCGTCGTCCGCAATTGGAGGCTGGTCGCCATCGGCGTCGTCGTCGCGACCGTCGTCGCCTGGGGCGGGCTCGCCGCCCCGAGGGCGTACGCGGACAACTATCCGACCTGGGCCGACGTGCAGGCCGCTCGCTCCAACGAGGCGGCGAAGCAGGCCGAGGTCACAGCGATCACGAACCTGGTCCAGTCGCTCAAGGTCCAGGCCAAGGCGGCCGAGGATCTCGCCATCCAGCGCGGTAAGGAGAACGAGGCGGCGCAGAACGCGCTCGCTGTCGGCAAGGAGAAGGCCGACCGCCTCGCCGCCCGTTCGTCCGCACTGAAGGCCACGGCGGAGGCGTCGCATCACGAGGCCGCGGTGGTCGCCGAGAAGCTGGCCCGATCCGGCGGACCGAATCTCACGGGCACGCTGCTCACGAGCAGCGGCAGGGATGCGAGCGCGCTGCTCTCCCGCCTCAGCAGCATGGGCAAGCTGACGGCCACCGTCAACGGCATCTACTCCAAGGCGGCGCAAGACGACAATCTGGCGAAGGCCGCGAGCGACCAGGCCACCGCCGCCAAGAACGAGCTCACCGTCCTCGCGGCCCGGGCCCAGGCGGAAGCCGAGAAGGCCGCCGCGGCCCAGAAGGAGATGATCGCGGCGCTCCAGGCCGAGACCGCTCACGAGGGCGAACTCCAGGCGCAACTCGCATCCCTCACCAGCGCCACGCAGATCACCGAGCAGCAATATCAGGCGGGGGTCGCCGCCCGGGCAGCCGCCGCTGCCGCCGCTGCCGCCGCGGCTCGCGCTCGCGCACAGTCCGGCGACGCGGGGCCGATCTCCTCCGACGCGCAGGGCCTCGCGCAGGAGCTGATGGGCTACGTCGACTCGGGACAGCTCGTGGGCTCCTACCCGGATCACATCTTCGAGATCCGCTGGATCGCCGAGGGGCGCTCCGTGCCGAACTGCGGCATCGACACCTCCGTGCTCCAGGCGATGGTCATCGCCGAGCACATGTTCTCCAGCGTCGGCGTCAGCGATATCAACCGGCGCTGCACCGGCCAGATCGAGGGTGCCGGGATCTACTCCCAGCACTACATGAACGGCGGCGGCCACGCCGTCGACTTCTACAGCCTCGGCGGCCAGGGCTCCACGGGGGCGGACAGCAACTCGCTCGCCCTCATCCACACGCTCGACAACTTCATGCCGTACGGCTCGGGTCTGGGGCAGCGGCAGTGCAGGATGAGCGCCGGGGACGAACCGGGGCTGCATCACTTCCAGGACTTCTACGACACCTGCAACCACCTGCACGTCAACGACCCGATGTGACGCCTCCCGGGCAGGTCACGGCAGGTCCAGCTCCCGTGGCGGCGGGGCGAACCGCTCCGCCAGGAAGCGCCCGTTGACGAGCAGGGCCGCCGCGTCGCGCTCGATCGCAGCATCCCTCATCGTCCGGGCCGCCGATTCGAAGGCCGCGAGCTGGGCGATCAGCGTCTGGGCGGGCGTGAGTCCGCTCGCCAGCACGTGCTCGACGGCCCACTCGGTGGGGAGGGCCAGGTACGCCCGGAGCGCGTCGGGGAGGTAGACGGTCGCCGCCGACCGCACGACCACCTCCGGCTCACCCGACCCGGCCACCCGCGGCACGGTGTCGGCGAGGAGTTCGCCGATCCGTTCGACGGCGGCTGCCGCCTCCGCCGGGACGCGTCGTCGGACGCGCGCCGCGAGGGTCCGCAGGTCCCGGACGAGGTTGGCGTCGTCGACGTGGACCTCGGACCCCGGCGCCTGGATGCCCAGCGTCTGGAGCGCCCGCGCCGAATCCGCCGCGTCCTCGGCGGCCCGGATGGCGAGCCCGGAGACGAGCTGCGCGAACGCCGTCAACCACTCGCTCAGAGGGGTGGAGCGGTTCGACAGCACGACCGCCCCGTAGAGCTGCTCGACGGTGGCCGTCCAGCGGGGACCCGGCTCCCACTCCAGCGTCAGCGCCTCGGTCGGGCCGGCCAGCCGCAACCGGGTGATCGCGCCCGGCCGGTGGGCCAGCCGGTCGGCCAGAGAGCGGGTGAACTCGACCGAGAGCGCACGGGATGCGACGTCGGCGGGCAGCGCGCGCGCGACGCTGTCGATCAGCTCGCCCATAAGCGACTCGGGATCGGAGTCCGGTCCCACCCCGCTCAGCCTGTCGAACGCCATGCTCGCCTCATCCGCCCGTCAGAGCACTGTCGTGCTCGTCCCCGTCGCCCCTGCCGGCACGTGCTCCAGCCCCAGCCCCGCCTGACCGTACTCGCTGAGCACCTGGCCGATCACCACCCGGTGGGGGCCGATCCAGCGCTCGTGGAGCCGCTTGGCCTCGCGGTGGGTGTCCATGCCGATCAGCTGGTGGAGCGCGTCGAGGCTGCTCCAGTAGTAGACCTCCGAGTGGAGGCCGGTCTCCGGGTTCTCCCACGCCTCCTCGCCGAGGAAACCGGGGATGGCGCGAGCGCGGGACGCGATCTCGTCGTTGAGGCGGTGGAAGTCGGCGTCGTACTCCTTCGGGTCGAAGATGAAGGTCGACGTGTAGACGGTCGCGGCGCTCATGCCGGGATCATAGGCCACGGCGTCACCACGACCGCAGTACGTCCGCTTTCGGTCCCGCCACCAGTGTTCGCGGCGGCACGTCCGCCGCGACGACCCCGCCCGCCGCGCCCACGGAGTCG
>JAEWJG010000194.1 GCA_023386675.1 Actinomycetes bacterium | reverse complement strand
GGCCTCGAGGTGCCGAAGCGCGTCTTCGGCCATGGCTGGCTGCTGGTGGGTGGCGAGAAGATGTCCAAGTCCAAGCTGACCGGCATCGCGCCGACGCAGATCACCGACACCTTCGGGTCGGACGCGTTCCGGTACTACTTCATGCGCGCTATCAACTTCGGGCAGGACGGCTCGTTCAGCTGGGAGGATCTCGCGGCGCGCTACCAGGCGGAGCTCGCGAACGGCTTCGGCAACCTCGCCTCGCGGGTGATCGCGATGGTCACGCGCTACTTCGAGGGAATCGTCCCGCCCGCGGGCGAGTACCAGGCCGTCGACCGGCACGTGCAGGAGGTGGTGCGCACGGCCACCGCCGACGCGGACGCCGCGATCGGCCGGCTGGCGATCCATGACGCACTGACCGCGATCTGGCGGATCGTGGACGAGCTCAACGGCTACATCACCGAGCAGGAGCCGTGGGCGCTGGCGAAGGACGAGGCGCAGCGCGAGCGTCTCGGCACGGTGCTGTACACCGCCGCAGAGGGCCTGCGCTCCCTTGCCGTGCTGCTGTCGCCGGTCATCCCGGGCGCCACCGCCAAGCTGTGGGAGGCGCTGGGCGTCGAGGGTGAGCTGGGCGCTCTCACCGCTCAGCCGCTGCGGACCGCAGGCGACTGGGGGCAGCTGCCCGCCGGGACCGAGGTCAACGGGCTCGCGGCGCTGTTCCCGCGGATCGACGCGGAGGCGGTCGCCACGGTATGACGGACCCGTCGTTCGTCCGCCAGCGGCACGTCACGGACGGTCGTGACCTGGCGTACCCGCCGCTGCCCGAGGCGCTCACCGTCCCGGTCTACGACAACCACACGCACCTCGAGATGAGCGACGGCGACGAGCCGCTCGACTACCGCGAGCACCTCGACCGCGCCTCCAGCGTCGGCGTGCGCGGGGTCGTCCAGGTCGGCAACGACGTGGAGACCTCGCGCTGGTCGGCGGAGACCGCGGCAATCGAGCCGCGGATGCTCGCGGCCGTCGCCCTGCACCCGAACGACGCCCCCGACTACGCCGAGCGCGGCGAGCTGGACGACGCCGTCGCCGTGATCGCCGAGCTCGCCGGCCGCCCGCGCGTCCGTGCCGTCGGCGAGACGGGCCTCGACTTCTTCCGCACGGAGGAGGGCCCGCGCCGAGAGGCGCAGTTCCGGTCGTTCGAGGCGCACATCGAGATCGCGAAGCAGAACGGCATCGCGCTGCAGATCCACGACCGCGACGCCCACGCCGACGTCGTCGCCACCCTCAAGCGGGTCGGGGCGCCGGAGCGGACCGTGTTCCACTGCTTCTCCGGCGACGTCGAGCTCGCCCGCATCTGCGCCGACAACGGCTGGTACATGTCCTTCGCCGGCAACATCACGTTCAAGAACGCCCCGAATCTCCGCGAGGCCCTCGCCTCCGCGCCACGCCACCTGATCATGGTCGAGACGGATGCGCCGTTCCTCACCCCGACGCCGTACCGCGGCCGGCCGAACGCGCCGTACCTCATCCCGCACACGCTCCGCGCGATGGCCGAGGCCATCGGCACGGACGCCTCCACCCTCGCGGCTCAGATCACCTCCAACACCGAGCTCGTGTACGGCCGCTGGGACAGCGAGCCCGTCGGACCGCCGCCGACGACGCCGATCGGGATCATCGCGTGAGCGAGCTGCGCCTGCTCGGCCCCGCCGAGATCCGCGACCTCGCCGGGCTGCTCGACGTCACACCGACGAAGAAGCTCGGCCAGAACTTCGTCATCGACGCGAACACCGTCCGCCGCATCGTCCGCGTCGCCGAAGTCCAGCCCGGCGACCGCGTGGTCGAGATCGGCCCGGGTCTCGGCTCGCTGACGCTCGGGCTGCTCGAGGCGGATGCGGACGTGATCGCCGTCGAGATCGACGGCCGCCTGGCGGCACAGCTTCCGATCACCGTCGCCGAACTCGCGCCCGGCGCCGCCGACCGCCTCACAGTCGTCCACCGGGACGCCCTGGCCGTCACCGAGCTGGCCGCCGATCCGGTCCGGCTGGTCGCCAACCTCCCGTACAACATCTC
This sequence comes from Actinomycetes bacterium, assembly GCA_023386675.1. GTDB lineage: Bacteria > Actinomycetota > Actinomycetes > Actinomycetales > Microbacteriaceae > Leifsonia. The sequence continues at coordinate 948 of JAEWJG010000194.1, read as the reverse complement.
GGTGCCGGTGCTGCTGCACTTCCTGGAGCACTTCCCGAGCCTCCGCTCCGGCGTCGTCATGGTGCAGGCCGAGGTCGGCCACCGCATCGCGGCGCAGCCCGGCTCGAAGGTCTACGGCGCCCCCAGCGTGAAGGCCGCCTGGTACGGCAGCTGGCGGACGGCGGGCACGGTGAGCCGCCAGATCTTCTGGCCGGTGCCGAACGTCGACTCCGTGCTCGTCGGCTTCGAGCGCCATGAGCAGCAGCCCGGCGACGAGACGCTGCGCCTGCGCACCTTCGCCCTGGTGGACGCCGCCTTCCAGCAGCGCCGCAAGACGCTGCGGCAGGCGCTCGCCCCGGTGTTCGGGAACCCGACATCGGCGGCGTCGGCGCTGGAGGCGGCGGGTCTCGACCCGAGTCTCCGCGGCGAGCAGCTGGCGCTCGCGGACTTCGCACGGCTCGCATCCGTCGCGGTCGCGTAGAGCTCTCAGCAGGTGCACAGCGGCGAGTCCGCCGGGTGTGTAGGTTGGAACCATGGTGGACGCGTGGGACGTTGACAGCGTGCACGTTCGCGCTCCCGGCAAGATCAATGTCTTCATGCGCGTCGGCGCCGTCATGGAGGACGGCTACCACGACGTCGCGACCGCCTATCAGGCCGTCTCGCTCTACGAGGACGTGCGCGCCTACCCCGCCGACAACTTCTCTCTCAGCTTCGGCGGTTCCATCGACACGAGCAGCCTGCCGCTCGACGATTCCAACCTCGCGCTGAAGGCCGCCCGCCTGCTGGCGAAGCGCACGGGCTACTCCGGCGGCGTGCGCCTGGAGATCGACAAGCACGTGCCCATCGCCGGTGGGATGGGCGGGGGCTCCGCCGACGCCGCGGCGACGCTCGTCGCCTGCGACGCGCTCTGGGGCACCGATGTCGGCCGCGACGAGCTGCATGCGCTGGCTGCCCGCCTGGGCGCAGACG
>JAEWJG010000179.1 GCA_023386675.1 Actinomycetes bacterium | reverse complement strand
AGACTCGCCTGGCGCTCCTGCCACTCCCGCCGCTCCTCCGGCGTCTTGCCGCGCCACCAGCGGTCGGACGCGGCGTAGGCGTCCTTCCCCCAGCGCTCCTCGACCTCCTCCTTGTACTGCGTGTGATCGAACCCGTCGAACATCTGCTCGGCCACGATCTCCTCTCCTTCCTCCACCGCGTGGATCGTCGACTCGACCGACGCGATCTGCCGCGCCAGCCGTTCCCGCTCCGCCTGTAACCACGCGAGGTGGTCGCGCAGGGCGGGGACCGCATCCGTCCGGTCGTCGAGCACGCGGCCGACGGCGTCGAGGCCGAGGCCGAGCTCGCGGAGCAGCAGGATGCGCTGCAGCCGCACGAGGGAGTCGCGGTCGTAGTACCGGTAGCCGTTGCCGCCGACGCGGCTCGGCCGAAGCAGGCCGATGGCGTCGTAGTGGCGCAGCGTGCGGCTGGTGGTACCGGCGATCCGCGCGATGTCCTGAATGGACCAGTCCATGTCCTCCTCCTCCCGTGCGGTGCGAGACCCACGCTAAGAGTTGACGTTACGTCAAGGTCAAGCGCCTGGAACAGCCCTGGATAGAGTGGCCCGGTGACAGGCATACGCGCGACCGTCCGGGTCGCCCCCGGCATCCTCTTCGTCGAGGGGCCGCTCTCGAACTGGACCGTCTTCACCGGGAACGGAGCCGTCGAGCTGGTGGACTGCGGCTACCCTGCCGACCTTCCGCTCGTGGAGGAATCCATCCGGCTGGCGGGCGCCGACCCCGCCGGCCTGCGACGCATCCTGATCACCCACGGGCACTCCGACCACCTGGGCGCGAGTGCGCGTTTCGCCGAACGCGGCGTCGTGGTCGCGGCGACGCCCGGCGAGCTCCCGAACGTGCGGCGGGAGGTCACCGAGCAGGTGACGTTCCGCGACCTGCTGCCCTCCATCCTGAAGCGCGGCACTCTGCGGTGGACCGTTGCCGCGGTGCGTGCGGGCGGCCTCGGCGACGTGGGCGTCCCGAGCGCGGTCGCACTCGAAGGCGAGGAGGTGCGCCTCAGCACCGGGCACGCGCTGCAGCTGGTGCCGGCGCCGGGTCACACCAGCGGGAGCGTGTGCTTCGTCGAGACGGAGTCGCGCTCGCTGCTCTCCGGAGACGCGATCGTCGGCGGACATCCGCTGCTCCGCGAGAGCGGCGAGCTGCAGCAGCTGCCCGCGTTCTTCCAGCACGACGCCGACGAGGCGGCACGCAGCGCTCAGCGGCTCGCGCTCTGCGACGTGGACCGGGTGCTGCCGGGCCACGGCCCGATCGTGGAGCTCGCCCGCGGCTAGCGGTCGGCGCGCTCCGGCACCTTCGCCTCCGGCTGCGACTGCGGCGCCGGCTCCGGGATGGTCGCCGCGACCTGCTCCGCGGTCTGCTGCGGAGCGTCCATCGTGATCGGCACCTCGTGGATGTGGATGCGCGCGTGCGGACGCGACGCCGGCACCAGCGGTCGCCGCGCGACCGGGCGCACGGGCTCGCCGCGACGGTCCTGCCCAGGGAGCGGACGCGACCGGCGGCCGTAGATGAGCGACGACGAGTCGAGCAGCCACGGCACGAGCGCGACCGTGACACCGTGGCACAGCATCAGCTGCTTGCTGATGCGGCGCGCACGGTGGTTGTGCAGCAGCGACTCCCACCAGTGTCCGACGATGTACTGCGGCAGGTAGACGGTCACGACCTCGGAGCCGTGCTCCTCCCGCCGGTGCTTGAGGTACTTGACCAGCGGGATGCCGAAGTCGCGATAGGGCGACTCGATGATCGTCAGCGGCACGTGGATGTTCTGCTCGATCCACTGGCGCTGCAGCTTCTGCGTCGCCTCCTCCTCGATCGAGACGTGGACGGCCTCGATCGAATCGTGGCGCGCGGCGATCGCGTAGTCGAGCGCCTTCAGCGCCGGCTTCTGCATCTTGCCGATGAGCACGACCGCGTGGTCGCCGACGCTGCCGAAGGTGGTGATCGGGTCGACCTCGACCTCTTTCTCCACATCCCGGTAGTACCGGTTCACGCCGAGCATGAGGAACCAGAGGATCGGCATGAAGATGAACACGAGGTACGCGCCGTGCGTGAACTTGGTGATCGTCACGACGATGAGCACGATCGCGGTCAGGCACGCGCCGAAGGCGTTGATGCAGAGGGAGCGGACGATGCCGGAGCGCTCTCGGCCGGTCTGGCCTCCCGCCCGCAGCAGCGTGATCCAGTGCTTCACCATCCCGGACTGGCCGAGGGTGAACGAGACGAAGACGCCGATGATGTACAGCTGGATGAGCTGGGTCAGGTTGGCCTGGTAGACGACCAGAAGCACCGTGGCGGCCAGGGCCAGGATGATCATGCCGTTCGAGTACACCAGGCGGTCGCCGCGGGTGTTGAGCGCCTTGGGGGCGTACGAATCGCGGGCGAGCACCGAGCCGAGCAGCGGGAAGCCGTTGAACGCGGTGTTCGCGGCGAGCAGCAGCACGACGGCGGTGGCGGCCTGCACCAGGAAGAAGAAGAAGGTGTTGTTGCCGAAGGTGGCTGCCGCGATCTGCGCGATCAGGCTGCGCTGCGGCTGCGTGGCGCACTGCGCCCATCCCTGCAGGTCGCACGGGTTCTCGGCGTAGTGCACGCCGCTGATCAGCGCGGTGGCGGTGAGGCCCGCGAACAGCGTGATCGCGATACCGCCCATGAGGCCGAGGGTGACGCGGGCGTTGCGGATCTTCGGGGTGCGGAACGCGGGGACGCCGTTGGCGACGGCCTCCACACCGGTCAGGGCCGAACATCCACTGGAGAAGGCGCGCAGCAGGAGCAGGACGACAGCGGCCTGCGTCAGCGAGTCGGCGTGGACCTGGTACCCGGCGGACTCGGCGACCGGCGCGTTCCCGAACGCGGTGCGGACGAGGGCGGTCGCGACCATCAGCGCGATGCTGCCGATGAAGATGTAGGTCGGCAGCGCGAACGCCTTCGACGACTCGCGCACGCCGCGCAGGTTGACCGCGGCGATGATGATGACGCAGAGGATGGCCAGCTCGACGCGCAAGGGCGCGAGGAACGGCAGCGCCGAGATCACGTTGTCGACGCCGGAGGCGACCGACACCGCCACTGTGAGCACGTAGTCCACGAGCAGCGCGGAGGCGACGACGAGCCCGGCCTTCTCGCCGAGGTTCTTGTGCGCCACCTCGTAGTCGCCGCCACCGGACGGGTACGCCTTGACCAGCTGGCGGTAGCTCAGGACGACGGTGATGAGCAGCACGACGACGGCGGCCGCGACCCAGGGGGCGAAGGTGAGGAACGCCAGGCCGCCGAGCAGCAGGATCATCAGCAGCTCCTGCGGGGCGTAGGCCACGCTGGAGAGTGCGTCGGAGGCGAAGATGGGTAGCGCGAGGTGCTTCGGGAGCAGTTGTCCTTCGAGCTTCTCACTCGGAAGCGGGTCGCCGATCAACCAGCGCTTCGGGGATCTCCCCTCATTTGTCACGAGGTGCGAGCATACTCGCTGGCAATGCACTGTCAAGTCGGCGCGTCGCCAGCCCGGAAGGCCGGCGATCTGCAAACACTGGGGGCTGCACCGCCGCGGGTGCGCCTCCCGCGGTTTCTCGCGGGATGGCGACCCGGACGGTCCTCACTGGGAGCCGGATGAGCATTCGCTGAACCTTCCCTCACACGGACTGACGGCGGTCAGCCGCGAGCGAGCGTCTCGGCGATCATCCGACGGACCCGATCCAGTTCGCCCTTGAGGAGCGGAACGGCGGCCGCCGGCAGCGCGCCGCGGGCGGCGGACGAGCGGAGGTCGGTCCGCAGCTCCTGACGGAACTCGTTGAGCGCAGCCTCGGCGTCGCGGACGGCCGCGTTGCCGGCCATCCGCGCATCCCGGTCGGCGTCGCGCGCCTCCTGCCGCGGGTCGACGCGGGTGGCGTTCCGCTTCGCCTCGCGCGCGGCCGACGCCAGCTCGGCGCGCAGCGTGCGCATGGCGTCGTTGACGCCGGCGCGCACCTCGTCGGCGAGGCGGCGCACCGAGTCGGTGACCTCCTCCTCGATCGCGTCGAGCTCCGGGCGG
>JAEWJG010000101.1 GCA_023386675.1 Actinomycetes bacterium | reverse complement strand
CCGACGCGGTCAGCCGCCTCCAGCAGCGTGACCTCGAAGCCCGGCCGGGCGCACTCGCGCGCGACCACCAGGCCGGCCATGCCCCCGCCGACCACGACGACACGCGTCGCGGGCGACTCGACGACGTGCCGGATCTCCTCGCCGAGCTCGTCGTGGGTGAGGGGCTCGCCAGGGAGGATCGGCTCGTCGCTCATTCCGGACGCCACCCGTGCACGAGCTCGACCACACGGGTCAGCACCGTCGGATCCGTCTCGGGCGGCACACCGTGACCGAGGTTGAGCACGTGGGCCGGAGCCTCCCGGCCGCGGTCGAGGACGTCGAGCACATGCGCCTCGAGAACCGGCCACGGCGCGTCGAGCACCGCCGGGTCGACGTTGCCCTGGACAGGGACCACGTGGCCGAGCCGGCGGCTGGCCTCGTCGAGCGGGATGCGGTAGTCGACGCCCACCGCGTCCGCTCCGGCCTCGTGCATCGCCTTGAGCAGCTCGCCGGTGCCGACGCCGAAGTGGACGAGCGGGACGTTGCGCACCTCGTCGAGCGCCTCCCCGCCTTCGCCCGTGGCGACCGGCGGCACCGCGTACGTCAGGTCGCGGACGTGAGACAGCGCGCGGGCGGACGCCGGCGCGACGTGCGCGACGTAGTCGTGCAGCGACAGCGAGCCGGCCCACGAGTCGAACAGCTGCGCCGCGCTCGCGCCGGCCAGCACCTGTGCGCGCAGGAACGCGCCGGAGATGTCGGCCGTCCAGGCCATGAGCCGCTGCCAGGCGTCCGGGTCGGCGTGCATGAGCGTCCGCGCCCGGATGTGATCCTTCGACGGACCGCCCTCGACCAGGTAGGCGGCGAGCGTGAACGGCGCGCCCGCGAAGCCGATGAGCGGGGTGTCGCCGAGCTCGGCGATCGTCAGCCGCACGGCCTCCTGGATCGGCGCGAACACGTCGTCACCGAGCGAGGCCGGGTCGATCGCGGTCAGCCGGTCCACGTCCTCCGCGGTCCGGACCGCCTGCGCGAACACCGGGCCCTTGCCCGGCTGGATCTCGACGTCGACGCCGGCCAGCTTGAGCGGGACGACGATGTCGCTGAAGAAGATGCCCGCATCCACGCCGTGCCTGCGCACCGGCTGCAGCGTGATCTCGCTCGCCATCGCCGGGTCGAGACAGGCGTCGAGCATGCGCGTGCCGACCCGCAGTTCGCGGTACTCCGGCAGCGACCGTCCCGCCTGCCGCATGAACCAGACGGGCGTCACCTCCGTGCGCTCGCCCTGGTAGGCGCGGACGAGGGGACTGGATGCGGTACGGTCGGCGGCGAGGGGATGCTCGGGTGCGAGGGTGGTCACCCCATGATTCTGCCAGGGCCGTCCCTGACAGCGGGCTGGGGCCGATTCGAGGTTGCCGAAGCGCAAGCGTAGGCTTCGTTCGTGCTTCTGTGCTTCTCGTCGAGTCACCGTACGGCTGACTTCGACCTCCTGGAACGGCTCGAGCGTCACGCTCCGGCCATCACCGCCGCACTCTCGGAGCACAGCGACATCGTCTCGGGCTCGGTCGTCCTCGCGACCTGCAACCGGTTCGAGGCGTACCTCGACATCGACGAGCCGCTCCCGGCCGCCCGTGCCGTTTCGGCCGAGGCCGTCCTGGATGCGGTGAGCGGCGCCGCCGGGGTCGACCCCGACCAGCTGCGTGCCGCCAGCGCGGTCTACAGCGAGCACGCCGTCGCCGAGCACCTGTTCGCGGTGACCAGCGGACTCGAGTCCGTGGTCGTCGGCGAGGGCGAGATCGCCGGCCAGGTGCGCCGCGCGCTCGAGTCGGCCCGCGCCTCCGGGTCGGTGACCAGCGAGCTGGAGCGCCTGTTCCAGGTCGCCTCGCGCACGTCGCGCGGCGTGAAGAACCGCACGGGCATCATGACCGCCGGCCGCTCCATGGTCCGCCTCGCGCTCGACCTGGCCGAGAGCCGGGTCAGCGACTGGGCGCAGACGCGCGTCCTCCTCGTCGGCACCGGCAAGTACGCCGGCGCGAGCCTCGCGGCGCTGCGCGACAAGGGCGCGACGGATGTGCGGGTCTACTCCCCCTCCGGTCGCGCGCCGAAGTTCGCGGCCTCGCACGACATCCTCCCCGTCCCGGCCGACGGCCTGCTGGACGCGCTCGCGTCGAGCGACCTGGTCGTCACCTGCTCGGCGGTCACCGACTACGTGCTCACCCGCTCCAACCTCGGCGAGGCGCTCGGGCTGCCCGATGCCGTGGAGCGCCGCCTGATCGTCGACCTCGGCCTCCCCCGCAACGTGGACCCCGCCGTCGCCCAGCTCGCGGGCGTCGAGCTGCTCGACCTCGAGACCATCAGCCTCCACGCGCCGCTGAAGGAGCTGCACGCCGCCGACGACGCGCGCAGCATCGTGGATGCGGCCGCCGCCGAGTACAAGGCGCAGACCGCCGAGCAGGCGGTCACCCCCGCGCTCGTCGCGCTGCGCAAGCACGTGTTCGACGTGCTGGACGCCGAGATCGAGCGCGCGCGCAACCGCGGCGACGACAGTGAGAAGACGGAGGCGGCCCTGCGCCACCTCGCGGGAGTGCTGCTGCACACGCCGTCCGTCCGGGCTCGCGAACTGGCCCGCGAGGGTGACGCGCAGTCGTTCATCGACGGCGCGGCCGCCCTGTTCGGCGTCGACGTCGAGGCCGTCCGGCCCCACCTGTCCGCCGTGGACGACGAGTCCGCGGCATCCTGACCCGACCTGAAGGAGCGACCGTGAGCGACGAAGCAACCACGACCGCCGCCGAGCCCCACGGCGCGATCAACCTCCCCTACGCCGCCGAGCCGCTGCGCACCGAGCGTCTGCTTCTGCGCCCGCTGAACACGGGTGACCTGGAGGATGTGCACGCCTACCAGAAGCTGAAGGACGTCGTCCGCTACCTCTACTGGGAGGTGCACGACCACGATGAGTCGGCCGAGCACCTGCGCAAGCGCATCGCCATGAACCGTCTGGCCGAGAACGGAGACGGCATCGTCTTCGCGGTCGAGCTGGCCGATCCCTCCGGGGGCGTCGGCCGGGTGATCGGCGACATCAGCCTGTTCCTGAAGAACGCCAACTGGGGCAAGTTCGAGATGGGCTGGGTGTTCCATCCCGCGGTGCACGGCCGCGGCTTCGCGACCGAGGCGGCTCAGCGGGTGCTGCAGCTCTGCTTCGACGAGCTCGGCGCCCACCGCGTCTTCGCACAGCTCGACGCCCGCAACGACGCCTCCGCCCGCCTGTGCGAGCGCATCGGGATGCGGCAGGAGGCGCTGCTGCGCGAGACCGAGATCTTCAAGGGCGAGTGGGCCGACACGGCGGTGTACGCGATTCTCGAGCAGGAGTTCCGGGCGCAGGGCTAGCCCGACCCGAGCCCAGCGGCCGACGCCTCGTCCAGCGCCCGGATGAGGCGCGTCTCGCCGGCGTGGAACTCCTTCTCCGCCTCGCGCGCCGCAGACCACGCTCGTGCCAGACGGCGTTGCGCGTCGTCGAGTCGATGGTGCGAGCCCAGGCCGGCGGACAGCCGCGCGAGCGCTCTGTCCTCCTCCGCCTCCTCAGCAGCGCGCAGTGCGGCGACCGCAGCCTCCTGCGCAGAAGAGAGGCAGGCAGACCAGGCCCAAAGCGCGTCCACGAGCGCCTCAAGCGCCACGGCGGCCGGGTCGGCCTGGTGCGCGAGCCGCTTCGCCTCCGCGGACACCACGGCGTGAAGCGCTTCGACCACGTCGACATCGCCGGGCGTCGGGTCCTCCGGAAAGCCGACCGGCGTCCAATCGACCCGACGAGAACGAATGGCCTCCGGTGCGCCGGCAACGGCATCCCGATGCCGGACGAAACGCTCGAAGGCGGCATCCGCGCGAGGGGATCCGAGGGCCCCTCCCCCGGGCAGAGGACCTCGCCGTACCGTTCCGCTCATGTGTCCACCCCTCCGCGACTCGCCTCCACCCCTTGAGACGACGTGCGACCGCGGATCGTGACGCTCGAACGGCACGCGCCGCTTCCTCAGTAGGATGGACGGGTCCCACCTACCCGCATCGCACAGGGAGAACCATGGCTGCACCGTCGAGACTGGATTCCGTCATCACGCTGGCGCAGCACCGCGGATTCGTCTTCCCCTCCGGCGAGATCTACGGCGGAACGCGTTCGGCGTGGGACTACGGCCCGCTCGGCGTGGAGCTGAAGGAGAACATCAAGCGCGAGTGGTGGAACTCGTTCGTGCGCGGCCGCGGCGACATGGTCGGCCTCGACTCGGCGATCATCCTGCCGACCGCGGTGTGGCAGGCGTCCGGCCACGTCCAGGTGTTCAGCGACCCGCTGACCGAGTCGCTGATCACCCACAAGCGGTACCGCGCCGACCACCTGTTCGAGGCGTACGAGGCCGAGCACGGCCACCCGCCGGCGAACGGCCTCGACGACATCGCCGACCCCGACCACCCGGACAAGGTCGGCCAGTGGACGCCCATCCGCCAGTTCTCGGGCCTCATGAAGACGTACCTCGGCGTCGTCGACGACGAGTCCGGCCTGCACTACATGCGCCCGGAGACCGCGCAGGGCATCTTCACCGACTTCGCCTCCGTGCTGCAGACCTCGCGCAAGAAGCCGCCGTTCGGCATCGGCCAGATCGGCAAGGCGTTCCGCAACGAGATCACACCGGGCAACTTCATCTTCCGCACCCGCGAGTTCGAGCAGATGGAGATCGAGTACTTCGTCGAGCCGGGCACCGACGAGGAATGGTTCGAGACCTGGATCGACCTGGCCTGGGAGTGGTTCACCGACCTCGGCATCAAGCCCGAGAACATCCGCCGGTTCGAGCACCCCAAGGACTCCTTGGCCCACTACTCCAAGCGCACGATCGACATCGAGTACAAGTTCGACTTCGTCGGCAGCGAGTGGGGCGAGCTCATGGGCGTCGCGAACCGCACCGACTTCGACCTGAAGACGCACATCGAGCACTCGGGCAAAGACCTCAGCTACTTCGACCAGAACAAGAACGAGCGCTACGTGCCGTACGTGATCGAGCCGTCGTTCGGCCTGACGCGTGCGCTCATGGCGTTCCTGGTCGACGCGTACGACGAGGAGCAGGTGCCCAACGCCAAGGGCGGCACCGACAAGCGCACCGTGCTGCACCTCGACCCGCGCCTGGCGCCGGTCAAGGTCGCGGTGCTGCCGCTCTCGCGCAACGAGGCTCTGTCGCCGCTCGCCCGCGGGCTGGCCGACCGGCTCCGTAAGCGCCGCAACGTCGACTTCGACGACTCGGGCGCGATCGGCCGCCGCTACCGCCGGCAGGACGAGATCGGCACGCCGCTCGCGGTCACGGTCGACTTCGACTCGCTCGAGGACGACGCGGTTACCGTCCGCGACCGCGACTCCATGCAGCAGGAGCGCATCCCGCTGGAGGGTCTCGACCGCTACCTGGCGGAGCGTCTCAAGGAGATCTGAGCCGCGGCGGCCACCCGGCCGCCGTGACGGAGGCCCGCATGAGCAGCGCAGACACCCCGAGCGAAGGCTTCGGCCGCGCGGTGGTCCGCTACGCGCGGATCGCACCGGCGAGCATCGCGCTGGCCGTGATCGTGCTCGTCACCTCCGTCATCACCGGCACCCTGTGGAGCGCCGCGACGACGGGCGGCGACACCCGGGTGTGGGCGGCCGGGGTCGCGACGACGGTCCACTCGGGCTTCTGGTGGACACCGGCCACGGCGCTGTTCGTGCCAGAGGACCCGCTCCAGCTCATCATCGCCGTCGTGCTCTCCCTGACGGTCATGGCGGCGGCGGAGCGGCTGCTGGGCACGGCCCGGACCGTCCTCGCCTTCTTCGTCACCGGAGTGCTGGGCGTGCTCGGCGGAGTGCTGCTGCAGTGGGCCGCGGCGAGCATCGGCGAGCTGTGGGCGACGGTCACCGAGTCCGCCGTCGCCCTCGACCCCACCGTCGGCATCGTCGGCACGCTCATCACGGCGAGCGCGTTCGCCAGCTCGCTCTGGCGGCGGCGCATCCGCCTGCTGACCTTCGCCGTTGTGCTCGTCTTCGTGCTCTACAACGGCGACCAGGACAACGTGTACCGCCTGATCTCCGCCCTGTCGGGCCTGCTCCTGGGCGTCCTCCTGCGCCGGGGGCCGATCCGCCGGTTGCACCGGAGCTCGCACGGAGAGACGCGCAACCTGGTCGCGGCCGTCATCGCGATCACGGCGTTCGGGCCGTTGCTCGCACTGGTGCCGCCCGGGGGCTTCGGGCCGCTGTCGTTCGTCGCGTCCCTGTTCGAACAGCCGGCGGTGAACGTGCCCGCCGTGCTGAGCCGCTGCGACGTGTCGTACTCGAGCAACTGCCGCAGTGAGCTGCTGATGGTGTCGGTGCAGGGCCCGGGGCCGCTGCTGCTGTCGGTCCTCCCGCTGGCCCTGCTCGTGCTCGCGGCGATCGGTCTGCGTCGCGGCCGCCGGTTCGCGCTGCTGCTCGGGATCGTCGTGAACGCGGCGATGCTGCTGCTGCCATTCACGGTCCTGGGCGGCGACATCCAGCTGCAGGTGGACAGCGTCCAGGCGCTCGGGCCGGCGATCGAGCTCCTGCTCTGGCTGCTGGCCGCGATGCTGGTGCCGATCGCGTCCATCGCGCTGCTCGTGGCGACGCGTCGGCAGTTCCAGCTGCGGTCGCCGCGAGAGGCGGTCGCCCGCTTCGCGATCGTCGTCGTCTGCTCCTTCGCGCTGCTCGCCCTGATCTACCTCGTGGCGGCGCTCTGGTCGCTGACCGAGTTCGTGCCCAATGCCACGGTCGGCGACGTCTTCGCATCCACTCTGCGGCGCTTCGTGCCAGCCGGCTTCCTCTCGGCTCTGGGGACGCCGATCATCCCGACCGCGCCGATCGTCATGCTGTTCTACCAGTGGGTCGGGCCGGCCTTCTGGACGGTCTTCGTCTTCGCCACGCTACAGCTCTACCGGTCGTCCTTCACCGGCCGGACGCTGGCAGACGAGGAGCACTTCCGGTCGCTGCTGCGCGAGGGAGGCGGCGGGACGCTGGGGTTCATGGGCACCTGGCCGGGCAACGTCTACTGGTTCAGCGCCGACGGGGAGTCGGCCATCGCGTACCGGGTGATCGGCGGCGTCGCGATCACCCTCTCCGATCCGGTGTGCCGGCCGGAGCGGGCCGAGCGGACCATCGCCGAGTTCGTCCAGTTCTGCGACGTGAACAGCTGGACGCCCGTGTTCTACAGCATCCACGAGCAGTACCTCCCGGTGTTCGACGCCCTCGGCTGGCCGTCGATGTCCGTCGGCGAGGAGACGCTGATGCACCCGCAGACCTTCGACCTGGTCGGCAAGCCGTGGCAGAAGGTCCGGCAGGCGCACAACCGGGGTGTCAAGGCGCAGATCTCGACCCTCTGGACCAGCTGGGACGAGCTCTCGCCGCTCATCCAGACGCAGATCACCGCGGTCAGCGAGCAATGGGTCTCGGAGAAGGAGCTGCCCGAGATGGGCTTCACGCTGGGCGGGATCGCCGAGCTGAAGGACCCGGATGTGCGGCTCTACCTGGCGTTCGACCCCGACGGCGGCCTGCAGGCCGTCACGAGCTGGCTGCCGAGCTGGCGCGACGGCCGGGTCGTGGGATGGACCATCGACTTCATGCGCCGGGCGGACGGGGCGATGTCCGGGATCATGGAGTTCGTCATCGCCTCCGCCGCTCAGCGCATGCGCGAGGAGGGCGTGGAGGTGCTGAGCCTCTCCGGCGCGCCGCTCGCCACCAAACCGGTGCCCGACGACGCCGACCCGGAGGAGCGGACGACGATGGACCACCTGCTCGCGTTCCTCGCCCGGACCCTCGAGCCGGCGTACGGATTCGCCTCCCTCTTCTCGTTCAAGAGCAAGTTCAACCCGACGTACGAGACCCTCTACATGGCCTATCCCGACCCGCTCGCCCTGCCCGCGATCGGCAACGCCATCGGGAGGGCGTACCTGCCGGACGCGAACGCCCGCGAGTACGTCGCGCTGGCGCGGACGCTCGTGCGCTGATCCGGGCTACGCGGTATCGCGGCGGATGCGCCGGGCGATGAGCAGCCAGGCGAGCCCGCTGCCGACGACGAACACCAGCTCGAAACCGAGCAGCGCGAGGCCGGCGAGCGCCGGACTCCACGGAAGGGTCTGGGCGAGCCAGGTCGCACCGTTGAACAGGCCGTGGGCGGCCGCTACCCCGAGGTAGGCGAGCACGACGCCGAGGGTCAGGCGGAATCGCCCGTTGCGCGCGGCCGCGAACACCGCCGCGCCGAGCAGGGCGGAGAACACGGGATGCAGGAACGGCCCGGTC
>JAEWJG010000097.1 GCA_023386675.1 Actinomycetes bacterium | reverse complement strand
ATCCAGGACACCGCGTGTGGACGCCCCGAGGGAGTCCCTGACGAGAGGTGTACCGACAGGGCATCCCCCGTCCGCGCCGCCCGGCCTAGCCTGGGGGCATGGACAATCGAGCCGACGTTCGCGAGTTCCTCATGTCGCGTCGCGCCAAGCTCACGCCGGAGCAGGCGGGGCTGGCCGCCGGCACGGGCCGGCGGGTCGCCGGGCTGCGCCGTTCCGAGGTCGCGATGCTCGCCGACGTCAGCGTCGAGTACTACTCGAAGCTCGAACGCGGCGCTATCGCGGGCGTCTCCGCGGGGGTCCTGGATGCGGTGGCCCGCGCCCTGCAGCTCGACGACACCGAGCGCGCCCACCTGTTCGACCTCGCGCGAGCCGCCGACGGCATCCCCCTCTCCGGCCGCGCCCGTCGCCGGACAGCCAAGAGCCCCGCCGCCCGTCCGAGCCTGCACTGGGCGCTGGAGGCGTTCACCGACGGTGTCGCGGTCGTCCGCAACGCCCAGTCCGATGTGATCGCGTTCAATGCTCTCGGCCGCGCGTTCTACGCGCCGATGATCGGCGACGGCGGCCGCACGCCCAACTTCGCGCGGTTCCAGTTCCTGGACCCGGCCTCCCACGACTTCTACCCGGACTGGGACCTGTTCGCGGACATGTGTGTGGCCATGATGCGCGCGGAAGCCGGACGCGACCCGCACAACCGGGCGCTGCAGGACCTCGTGGGCGAGCTGTCCACGCAGAGCAACACCTTCCGAAGGCTGTGGGGCGCCCACGACGTGCGCACCCACGGCGCCGGCACGAAGCGCTTCCAGCATCCCGTCGTCGGGGAGCTGACGCTCGCGTACGAGGAGTTCGCGATCACCGCCGAGCCCGGGCACGTCATGCTCGTCTACACCGCCGAGCCCGGCTCGCCGTCTGCCGAACGGCTCCGGCTGCTCGCCTCCTGGGCCGCCGACCGACCCGACCGACGCCAAATCATCACGGAGGAGTCATGACCACCTGGACCGCCGACGAGCTCCGCGCCATCGCCTCCACCGACGACTTCCACATCGCGCCGTTCCGCGCAGACGGCACCACCCTCGGCACGCCGACGTGGATCTGGTCAGTGGTCGTCGGCGACGGCGTGTACGTGCGCGCCTACAACGGCACTGAGTCGCGCTGGTACCGGTCAGCGCGCACACAGAGGGCCGGACGGGTCATGGCAGGCGGGGTGGAGAAAGATGTCACGTTCACGCCGATCGACGACGACGGACTGAACGACCGCATCGACGCCGCCTACAAGTCCAAGTACGGCACGAGCCCGTACTACCCGCCGATGGTCACCGCGAAGACGCGGGCCGCGACGGTCCGCGTCGACCCCCGCTGAGACCCGATCTCTCGACTCACGCCGCGGTGCTGCGCCAGGATGGGCGCGATGTCGAAGACGAGACTGGAGGCGTTCAGCGACGGCGTGCTCGCCGTCGCGATCACCCTGCTCGTCCTCGACCTGCACCTGGCGCCGGGGAACGGCGAGAGCCTGCTCGACCAGCTGGCGTCGGCGTGGCCGTCGTTCGCCGCGTACCTGGTGAGCTTCCTCGTCATCGGCGTCATCTGGGTGAACCACCACTCGATCCTCCGGCTGGCCGTGTCCGTCGACCGGCTGCTGCTGTTCTGGAACCTCGTCCTGCTGATGTTCGTGACGACCATCCCGTTCACGACCGCCACGCTCGCCGGGGCGCTCGCCGACGGCAGCGCGGAGGACATCCGGGTCGCGGCGGTGCTCTACGGCGGCGCGTCGACCGGCTTCGCCATCGCGTTCACCCTGCTGTTCGGGCGCATCCTGCTCACCCAGGTGCGGGCCGGGACCATGGATGCGGCCCAGCGCGGAGCCGCCCTGCGCCGGTTCGGCGTCGGCACGCTGTTCTATCCTGCGCTGACGGTCGTCGGGGTGCCGTATGCGCCCGCCATGCTGGTCGGCTTCGCCGCCCTCAGCTTCTACTACCTCTTCAACCAGACCGGCCTCACCGAGGAGTGACCGTCAGCCCCGCGCCTCCTGCACGTCCCGCGCCTTGAGCGTGCGGTACGTCGTGACGGGATGCGTTCCCAGCACGATCTTGCCGCGCGAGTGCAGGTTCTGCAGGTCGTCGTAGGCGTACCGGATCTCGTCGAGCGGATAGAACCCGGAGATGAGCAGGGTGAACGCCCGCTCGTCCGCGAGCTGTGCCAGGCGGCCCAGCTGAGCGGTGCCGTGGGCGACGGACTCGGGGTCGTCCTGCAGCAACCGCAGCTCGGTGTCCCGGCGGTCGGCGCTCGACCGGTAGCGGGAGGCCGGCACGCCCAGCGACGCCGCCAGCGCCCGGCCGTCCTGGCCGAAGTTGTCGATGAGCGCGGTGACTCCGCCGGGCGCCTTCTCGCGGATGCGCTCCTCGATCGCCTCGCCGTAACGGACCGGGGTGATCCCGAGCTGGCGGAGGTAGTCGAAGTTGCGGTCGCCGCACGTGCCGATGACCCGGGCGCCGCGGTGCTTCGCCAGCTGCGCCTCGATGCTGCCGACGGCGCCGGCGGCCGCTGAGATCACCACGGTGTCGTCGGGACCGATGCGCAGATCGTCGAGGGTGTCGAGGGCCGTGACCCCCGCGAGGTAGAGGCCGCCCGCGACCTCCCAGGCCACGTGCGGCGGCTTGGGGACGAGCGCGGCCGCCGGCACCACGATATGGGTGGCGTGAGCGCCGCTCCGGACGTGGCCGATGACGTCGGCGCCCTTCCGGAACCGGCCCGCCGCGTCTCCGGCGAGCACGATCCCGGCGAAGTCGCTGCCGGAGCCCCGCGGGAAGGGCTCGCCGGCCCACGCCTCCTCGCGACCGCTGCGGATGAAACCGTCGATGTGGCTGATCCCCGTCGCGACGACTTCGACGAGCACCTCGCCCGGGCCGGGTGCGGGAATGGGGCGGGTGCGCTTCTCGAGCACGTCGACGTCTCCGCCTGCGTCGTACTCGACGTACATCGACTCTTCGGACTTCCTGGCCATCGGATGCTCCTTCCGCCCCGGGCGGCTCCGCCCGACGCCAGAATATCCCTAGCCCGGCTAGAAACTCTATAGGCTACCGTTCAGGTTGGGGCGCTTCGGGACTAGCGTGATGGCGTGCTGATCTACTCCATGGGGGTCTCGGCGGACGGGTTCATCGCCGACGAACAGGGCGGCTTCGACTTCACCGCTCCGAGCGACGAGCAGTTCCGGTTCCAGGTGGCGCAGGTCGGACGGCTCGGCGGCTACCTGATGGGCCGGAAGCTCTACGAGACCATGCGCGTGTGGGAGACGGACGGGTCGCTCCGCGCACCGGGCGCCGCGACCGTCTTCGCCGACACCTGGGCCGCGCTGCCCAAGGTCGTGTTCAGCCGGACGCTCACCTCGGTCGACGGTGCCGCGCGCCTGGCGACGGGATCGGTCGCAGACGAGGTCACCGCGGCTCTCGCCTCCTCGGACGGGGACGTCTCGATCGGGGGCGCCGACCTCGCGGCGGAGGCGATCCAGCTGGACGTGATCGACGAGTACCGCCTGTTCCGGTACCCGGTCGTGATCGGCAACGGGACGCGCTACTGGCCGCCGCTCGAACAGCGGATGCCGCTCACGCTGGTCGGCACGCGGACGTTCGGCGGGCGCGTCGTCTACGAGGAGTACCGCAGGCTCCGCTACGGCGTCACGCCGGATTCCGGCGCAGGTCCTGCGCCAGCATCACGATGATGCCGCTGGGTCCGCGGAGGTAGGTCAGCCGGTAGACGTCCTCGTACTGCGCGACGCCGCGGAGGGGGCGGCAGCCGTGCGTCGCCGCGATGGCGAGCGCCGCATCCAGATCGTCGACCTGGAACGCGACGCGGTGCATCCCGATCTCGTTGGGCAGCGTCGGCTCGGTCTCGATCGCGTCCGGGTGCAGGTACTCGAACAGCTCGAGGCGCCCGGCGCCGTCGGGTGTCTGCAGCATCGCGATCTTCGCGTGGTTGCCGTCGAGGCCGACCGCGGTGTCGGCCCACGCTCCGCTGACCGTGTCCCTGCCGAGCACGATCAACCCGAGGTCGGTGAAGAACGACACGGCCTCGTCGATGTCGCGCACGGCGATGCCCACGTTCTCCAGCCTGATGTCCATGCTGCATGATACGGCGAGAGGCCGCCGCCCGGATCGGACGACGGCCCCGCGGCGTGGACGGCTAGGACTGCAGCCACTCCAGCAGGTCGGCGTTGATGGTGTCCGCCTGCGTGGTCGGCATGCCGTGCGGGAACCCCGGGTACGACTTCAGCGTGCCGTTCTGCACGAGCTTCGCGGAGAGGGGGCCGGAGTCGGCGTAGGGGACGATCTGGTCGTCCTCGCCGTGCATGACCAGCACCGGCACCGTGATCTTCTTCAGGTCCTCGGTGAAGTCGGTCTGCGAGAACGCGACGATTCCGTCGTAGTGGGCCTTCGCACCGCCCATCATGCCCTGGCGCCACCAGTTCTCGATGATCGCCTCGGACGACTCGACGCCCTCCCGGTTGAAGCCGTAGAACGGGCCGGACGGCAGCGCACGATAGAACTCGGACCGGTTCGCCGCGAGCTGCGCCTGCAGGTCGTCGAAGACGCTCTTGGGCAGGCCGCCCGGGTTGCTCTCGGTCTGCAGCATGATCGGCGGGACGGCGCTGATCAGCACGGCGCGGGCGACGCGGTCCTCCCCGTAGGTGGCGATGTAGTGCGCGACCTCGCCGCCGCCGGTGGAGTGGCCGACGTGGATGGCATCGTGCAGGTCGAGCGCCTCGACGACCGCGCGCAGGTCGGCGGCGTAGTGGTCCATGTCGTGGCCTTCGCCGGTCTGCGTGGAGCGGCCGTGGCCGCGGCGGTCGGCCGCGACGACGCGGTAGCCGTGCTGCAGGAAGAACAGCAGCTGCGTGTCCCAGTCGTCGGCCGACAGCGGCCAGCCGTGGCTGAAGACGATCGGCTGACCGGTCCCCCAGTCCTTGTAGAAGATCTCGACGCCGTCTGACGTGGTGACTGTGCCCATGGTTCCCTCCGGATGATCTGAATGCGCTCTCACGCTAGCTGGCGGACGTTGTGGGACACCAGGGCGTCGCGTTAACAACGCATGACAAACGTCACGGCAGGATGCTGACGGGCGCCCTGCGTCGGGGAGCGCCGTCGGCGGCACGCTGAGGGATGTGAACGAGACATCTGCGATCCGCCTCGCGGGCCTGCGCAAGACCTTCGGGTCAATCACGGCCGTCGACGGCGTCGACCTGACCATCCGTCCGGGCGAGGTCGTCGCCCTCCTCGGCCCGAACGGCGCCGGCAAGTCCACCACCATCGACCTCGCGCTCGGGCTCGCCCGGCCGACGGCCGGGGGCGTCGAGCTCTTCGGCGCCCCGCCGCTCGAGGCGATCCGGGCCGGGCGCGTCGGCGCCATGCTCCAGGGAGGCGCGCTCCTTCCGACGTTGACCGTCGCGGAGTCGGTCGCTCTGGTGGCGGCCGCGCACGCGCATCCGCTGAGCGTGGACGAGGCCCTCCGGCGCGCGCGCTGCACCGAGATCGCGCGGCAACGCGTCTCCAAGCTGTCCGGCGGCCAGCTGCAGCGGGCGCGCTTCGCGGTCGCCGTCGTGTCCGACCCGGATCTGCTGTTCCTCGACGAGCCGACGGCCGCGATGGACGTCGAAGCCCGGCGTACCTTCTGGCAGTCGATGCACGAGTTCACCGATGCGGGGCGCACGGTCGTCTTCGCCACCCACTATCTCGACGAGGCCGATGAGTACGCCGATCGGATCGTCATGATGGCCCGGGGGAGGGTGGTCGCGGACGGCACGCCGGCCGAGGTCAAGGCGGTGGTCTCCGGCCGCCGCATCCGGGCGACCGCGGCGTTCCCCGCGACGACCCAGAGCCAGGCCGCGCTCGCAGCGCTTCCCGGCGTCCGGTCGGCGGACCGCCGAGGCGACGTCCTGACCCTGGTCAGCGACGACTCCGACGCCACGCTCCGGGCTCTGCTCGCTGCGCATCACGACATCCACGACATCGAAGTGACGGCGCACACCATGGACGAGGCCTTCCTCGCCCTGACCGAGGCGCGCGACACGGAAGGAGCACTCTCATGAGCATCGCCTACCTCGGACGCGAGTCCCTCCGCCAGCTGAAGAACATGCGCTCGATGGTGTTCACCCTGGCCGTCCCGCTGGTCATGCTCATCGCCTTCGGGGGCGCTTTCGGCGGCAACGGCCAAGTGGATGCCGTGACCCGCCTGCCGTGGATCGTCGTCACCACCGTCCAGGTGGCGGCCTACGGCGGCATGATGGCGGCGCTGTCCCAGGCATTCCAGATCGTCACCGAGCGTTCGATCGGCTGGAACCGCCAGTTGCGCATCACGCCGCTGAGCGGCACCGGCTACCTGGTGTCGAAGCTCGTGGCCGCTCTGGCGCTCGCGCTCCTCAGCATCCTCGTCATCCTCGGAGTG
>JAEWJG010000075.1 GCA_023386675.1 Actinomycetes bacterium | reverse complement strand
CCCCTTAATCGGGGCGCGCCGTTCCTGGCTGTGGTGCGAAGTGTTTACCGGATGGATGCCGCTCAGATACCCAGACGGACGATGTAATAGTCGCTCGTCCAGATCGGACGGACGGAGATCGAACGGCCCGTGTCCGGCGCGTCCATGATGTTGCCGTTGCCGGCGTAGAAGCCGTCGTGGCCGTTCATGATGACGATGTCGCCGGGGACGGCGTCCGCGATCGAGATGCGCTTGCCGCGGGCGGCCTGGCCGGACACGGAGTGCGGGAGGCTGATGCCGAACTGCGCGTACACGTACATGACGTAGCCGGAGCAGTCGAAGCCTGCGGGGCTGGCGCCGCCGTAGACGTACGGGGTGCCGATGTACTGCTGGGCCACCGAGAACACCTGCGCGAGGCTGAAGTTCGGGTACGGCGGGTTCGCGAGGAAGTCGGAGACCGACGGGCCGGTGGCGGAGCTCTGCGCGTAGGTCGCGAGCTGCACGGCGGCCTGGCGGCGGGCGGCCTCGGCGGCGGCGGCAGCCGCAGCGGCGGCCTTCTGCGCGTTCAGCTGCTCCTCGGTCGTCGCGGAGGCGGCGTCACGGCTGACGGCGGCGGAGGCGACGCCGGGGACCTCGACGGTCTGCGACTGCGCCTTCTTCATGGAGTCGGCGGCGCTGGGACCGAAGGCCGCGCTCTCCGCGCCGTTCGGGTTGAACGCGAAGGCCGGGAGCGCCATCGTGCCCACCAGACCGGCGGCGACGGTGATCACCGCGGTGTTGAGGATCCAGCCGCCCTTGCGCTTCTTCTTGGGCTGCTCCGCCGGCGTCGCTGCAGTGCGGGCCGGCGTGCGCAGCGCGCGCCGGGAGACGGCGGAAGTGGGGCTCTGGTCCGGGTGCGTGCGGTCCTGGTCGGGACCGGGCGTGCTCGAAACTGCCAAGGTGTGACCTCCAGCGCTCCGGCAGCACTAGGGAGCTGCCCCCGTCCCAAGCTGGGTGGCTTCGGCTTCACGGATCACGAGACGGGTTCAAGGGGGGTGGAGCGTCGCGATCCGGGGTCCTGATGGGCCGGCTTCTGGCCCGTTCGGACTCGTAAGAGACTACGGGACCGATACCCGTTTGTCACACGTTTGACGGACTTTTTTAACGAATCGGTAACGGACTCAGGCGTCGACGAAGATGTGCGCCGCGAGCTCGTTCGGCAGCTCCAGTCCGGACTCGAAGCCGTCGATCTGCACCGCGACGTACGAGCCGGCCGGAGAGAAAGTGCCGGTCGATCCCGGAAAAACGCCGGCCTGCTTGAGCTGGAGCAGCAGCTCGGGGTCGACCTGGGCCGGCTCGCCGAGGCGGCGGATCTTCGCGGTGACGGCCGCGTCGTTGCCGCGGACGACCTCCACGAGGTTGATCAGACTCTCAGTGGATGCGGAGGTGTCCGGCGCGCCGAGCTCGCCGAGACCCGGGATCGGGTTGCCGTACGGCGACTCCGTCGGGTGGCCCAGCATGGTCAGGAGCTTGCGCTCGACCTGCTCGCTCATCACGTGCTCCCAGCGGCACGCCTCCTCGTGGACGTACTCCCACTCGAGCTCGATGACGTCGCTGAGCAGGCGCTCGGCCAGACGGTGCTTGCGCATGACGTGCACGGCCTTGCGGCGGCCGTCGTCGGTGAGCTCGAGGTGGCGGTCGCCGGAGACGACGACGAGGCCGTCGCGCTCCATCCGGCCGACGGTCTGGGAGACGGTGGGACCGGAGTGGCCGAGACGCTCCGAGATGCGCGCACGGAGGGGGACGATGTTGTCCTCCTCCAGCTCCAGGATGGTGCGGAGGTACATCTCGGTCGTATCGATCAGATCGGTCATGAGCCCCTCCACGTGACGGCGTGCGAATGCCGGATATCAGCCTACTTGGTGCAGCAGACGGCCACGCACAGGCGGCCGCAAGTCCACCCCGCGCGCCGTCCACGCTGTTCAACAGCCAATACACTTCCTTTATGCCGGACGTCACGATCCCCTCTGAGCTGCTGCCCGCCGACGGTCGATTCGGATGCGGACCGTCCAAGGTCCGCCCGGAGCAGGTCGCGTACCTCGCCGGTGCAGGCGCCGAGCTGCTCGGCACATCCCACCGCCAGGCACCGGTCAAGAACCTGGTCGGCCGCGTACGTGAGGGTCTCGGCGAGCTGTTCCGCCTGCCGGAGGGCTACGAGGTGGTCATCGGCAACGGCGGCTCGACCGCGTTCTGGGATGCGGCCGCCTTCGGCCTCATCGAGAAGCGCAGCGAGAACCTCGTGTTCGGCGAGTTCGGCGGCAAGTTCGCCAAGGCGGCGAAGACGCCGTGGCTGGAGGCGCCGAACGTGCTGGAGGCGCCGGGCGGCTCCCGCAGCGAGGTCGAGATCGTGGAGGGCGTGGATGTGTACGCCTGGCCGCACAACGAGACGTCGACCGGCGTGATGGCGCCGGTCCGCCGCGTCCACGGCGACGCCGGCGCGCTGACGGTTATCGACGCGACGAGCGCGGCCGGCGGCGTGGACCTGGACGCGAACGAGGCGGATGTCTACTACTTCGCGCCGCAGAAGAACTTCGCGTCCGACGGCGGCCTCTGGCTGGCCCTCTTCTCCCCCGCCGCCCTCGAGCGTGTCGAGCGGATCGCGGCGAGCGGCCGCTACATACCCGAGTTCCTGAGCCTGAAGAACGCGGTCGACAACTCGCGGCTCAACCAGACGCTCAACACCCCGGCGATCGCGACGCTCGTGCTGCTCGAGAACCAGGTCGAGTGGATGAACGGCAACGGCGGCCTCGCCTGGGCGGACGCGCGGACTCGCGAGTCCTCGGGCGCGCTGTACGAGTGGGCGGAGTCGGTGGACTACGCGACGCCGTTCGTCACCAACCCGGACCACCGTTCGCAGGTCGTGGTCACCATCGATTTCGACGAGTCGATCGACGCGGCCGCTGTCGCCAAGACGCTGCGCGCCAACGGCGTGGTCGACACCGAGCCCTACCGCAAGCTCGGCCGCAACCAGCTGCGCGTCGCGACGTTCACGGCCATCCAGCCGTCGGACGTGCGCGCGCTGATCGGCTGCATCGAGTACGTGGTCGAGCGGCTGGGCTGACCGAGCGCCATGCGCCTCTGGCTCCGCGACGACGAGCGTCGGCCCGACCCGGTCCCCGTGAAGACGGATGACCGGCGGGCCGTGCTCGTCGGGCTAGGCCTGTGGGTGGTCGCCCTCGTCGTCCTGCTCATCGTCGGCGTCCCCAGCGGCACCTGGCTCTGGACCGTCGTCGTCGGACTCGTCCTCGGGCTCCTCGGGATGGGCTACCTCACCGTCGCGCGCCGGCGCTGAGTCGTCGTCGGCGGCCTCGTCGACGGCGTCCTCGTCGTCCTCGTCGGTCTCCGCGTCCTCCGGATCGGCGAGCGCTGCGGCCTCCTCGGCCTCCAGGTCGAGATCGGAGTCGAGGTCGGTCTCCTCGTCGAAGTCGACGTCGACGCTGTCGATGTCGACGCCGTCCAGGTCGTCGTCGGCGTGCAGGTCGTGCACATCGGCGTCGTCCTCGGCTTCGTCGAGGGCATCGTCGTCCTCGTCGTCCGACTCGTCCTCGAGGTCGGACGCGTCGTCCTCATCCTCGTCGCCGGCTCCGGTCTCGTGCGAGGTGCTCGCCTCCTGGGCGGCCTGGTACTCGGCGAGGCGCTCCGACCACGGCACCCAGTCGGGCGCGAGCAGCGCGCCGTCGCCGGGCATCAGCTCGACCTCGAGCACGGTCGGCTCGCCGGAGTCGTCGGTGCGGCCGACGGTGACGGTCCAATGCCAGCCGGGGTAGCCGGAGAGACGCGTCGCGAACAGCAGCGACACGGCGTGCGGGCCCTCCACGACGTGGCCGATCGGCTCGCCGATGGTCGCCTCGGGGGTGATCTCCTTCAGGGCGCCGAGCGCGAGCGGGACGGCGGCGAGCAGCTCCTCGTCCGCGACGAGCTCGGGCTGCGCCTCCGTGTCCGGCTCGACCTCGACGGAGACCTCGACCTCGACGGAGGCCTCGACAGCCTCCGACTCGACGCCGTCGACGCGCTCCTCGTCCCCCTGCTCAGGCATCCAGGTCGTCCGCGACCTTGCGCAGCACGGCCGCGATCTTCGCGCCGTGCGCCTTGTCCGGGTACTTTCCGCGGCGCAGGTTCGCGCCGATGCCGTCGAGCAGCTTCACGAGGTCTTCGACGATGATCGCCATGTCGTCGGCCGACTTGCGCTTCATCTTCACCAGGCTCGGCGGAGCCTCCAGAACGCGCACGGACAGCGCCTGAGCGCCGCGCTTGCCGTCGGCGATGCCGAACTCGAGGCGGGTTCCGGCCTTGACGACGGCGCCGGCGGGCAGCGCCGAGGCGTGCAGGAAGACCTCCTGGCCGTCATCGGAGCTGATGAAGCCGAAGCCCTTCTCCTCGTCGTAGAACTTGACCTTGCCGGTTGGCATGGGAACCTCACTTCGCATGGGGGATCGAATGACCAGCCTCAATTATCCTTGATTTCGTGACTCAGCAGACCCCGCCGCCGGCATCGCGGCTCCAGCGCATCCTCGCGTACATCATCGCCGCGCTCGTCATCGTCTCCCTGGTCTGCATCGCGGCCATCCTGATCGGCACCGCGGCGGGCCAGTTCGCGGCTCAGGGATCGGGGAAGGGCCTGTGGCCGACCGTCTTCCTCTTCCCGTACGCGGCGCTGCCGATCGCCTTCGTCCTGATCATCGTGCTGCTGATCGTGAGCGCCCGCCGCAACCGCGCACTGAACCGCGCGAACGCAGCGAACACTCCGAACAACAGGAAGGGCCGGCGCTAGGCGGAACGCCGGACGGTTCGGCGGATGACCACCACGCTCGCTCTCGCCGCCCGGCTGCGAGGGATGGACGACGACGTCCTCGGCACCATGTTGCGACGCCGCGCCTACCGGAGCACGGGGATCGCCGACTTCTTCGACCTGGCGGACGCGCTTCTCGATCCGGACTCGGTGCAGCGCGCCCTCGCTCCGCTGGACCGCATCCGTCTCGGGGCGCTGATCACGCTGGGCCGCGCTGCGACGCCAATGACCGCCGAGGAGAGGGCCGCGCTGCTCGCGGCCGAGCCGGCGACGGCGCAGGCGGCTCCGGAGGACGTGCGCGCCGCCCTGCGCGAGCTGGCCGACCTGCTTCTGG
>JAEWJG010000049.1 GCA_023386675.1 Actinomycetes bacterium | reverse complement strand
GGCACTCTTGGCGGGGCGCGGGGGTGGGGGGGGCGTGGCGCTGGCGCACGCCCTCGAAGGAGGCGCCGCGGAGCTCCGCCCGGAGCAGCCCGGTGAACGACCAGTTGCCGCCCTCCACCTTCAGGAGCGCGAACTCGCAGTTCTGGAAGGTGCTGCCGGTCAGCTTGCAGCGACGGAACGTGGCGTCGAAGAAGTTGCACGACTCGAACCGGCAGTTGACGAACGCCGAGTCGCTGTGCTCGCTGACGTTGAAGCGGACCTTGCGGAAGACGCAGTCGGTGAACGTCGCGCCCGAGCTGCGCAGCTCGGTCATGTCCACATCGTCGAAGACCACGCCCTCGTACTCGACGCCGTCGAGGTCGCGCCCGTACCAGTCCTCGCCCGCGATGCTGTCGCTGCCGTCCGCCACGAGGCGAGCCTAGTCGCCCAGCCACGGCCCGATCGGGTTGCCGGCGTCGTCCATCAGATCGATCAACCGGTACGTCGCCCCGCGCGGCCACTCGGTGTCGTCGTCCAGGACGAAGATCTCCCAGGCCTGCCGGCCGTCGAAGAGCGCGGGGGTGCGGAGGGCGGGCGGCGCGGACGTGCCGTCCACCGTGACCGACACGACGGCGTCCGGCTCCCCCGGTCTCACCAGGACCGCCCGGAATCCGATGCCGTGCGCGGCGGTCGCGCTCCTGCCCATGCGGGACACCCTACGACCGCCCGGTGCACCGTGATAGACCGGGCCGACCGGATGTCGGTGGCCGGGAGTAGCCTTCCTCACGACGAAGGGGGATGCGATGACGACTCTCGAGGAACGGCCCGCGACGGCTCTGCTCCTGATCGACGTGCAGAACGGGGTGGTCGGCGGCGCGCACCGGCGCGACGACGTGGTGGCCAATATCAAGGAGCTGGTCGACCGGGCCCGCGATCAGGAGGTGCCGGTCGTCTGGATCCAGCACTCCGATGCGGAGAACATGCCGATCGGCAGCGACGGCTGGCAGTTCGTGCCCGAGCTGACGCAGGCCGACGCGGAGGCCGTCGTGCACAAGACGTACGCGGATTCGTTCGAGGACACCGACCTGGAGTCGGTGCTCGCGGAAGCGCGCGTCGGCCGCCTGGTGGTGGCGGGCGCGCAGACGGACGAATGCATCCGGTCCACCATCCACGGCGGCCTGGTGCGCGGGTACGACGTCACGCTGGTCGGCGACGCGCACACCACGGAGGACCTCTCGGAGTGGGGCGCGCCGACGCCCGATCTGGTGATCGCGCACACCAACCTCTACTGGGCGAACCACCGGGCGCCGGGCCGCACGGCAGAGGTCGTCGGGACGGCCGACGTCGACTTCGGCTGACGCGCCTCCCCGGCCGCCCGATACCCTCGGACCATGGCCCACGACCTCGCGAACTTCCTCGGCGACGTGGGCCCGCTGGTCTTCTACCTCGCGGTGTGGGGGCTCGTGTTCGCCGGGACGGCGCTGTTCGTCGGCGTCTTCATCCCGTTCATCACGGGCGACTCCCTGCTGTTCGGCGCGGGCATCCTGACCGGGACGCATCCCGAGCTGTCGATCTGGGTGCTCGCGATCGGTGTCGGCATCGCCGCGGTGCTCGGCGACCAGGTCGGGTTCTGGCTCGGGAGGCGGCTGGGCCGCCCCTACCTCGCCGCACGTGGCGGCCGGTGGGTGCAGGCGGGCGTGCGCCGCGCTGAGCGGTTCTACGAGCTCTTCGGGTGGTGGTCGGTGGTCATCAGCCGGTACATCCCGTGGGGGCGCGTGTTCATCCCCCCGATCGCCGGCATCAGCGCGATGAAGTACTGGCGGTTCTTCACCGCGAACGTCGTCGGGGCCCTCAGCTGGGGTGTCCTCATCACGGTGATCGGCTACTTCGCGGCGGTGAACCCGAGCGTGCGTCCCGTCGCCTACATGGTCGCCGGGGTCGTCATCCTGGCGTCGATCGTCGCGGGTGCGCGGGCGTGGGTGCTGGACCGGCGGTCGCGGCGGCAGCCGAGCGACGAGCCAGAGCCGCGGCTGCTTCCCTGAGCTCCGGCGGTCCGACGATGTCGAACGGCGCGTCGAAGCGGGCGAGCGACGCGAGCAGGCCCATCCACGACCAGGAGCCGACGACGACACGGGAGGCCGCGCCGCCGGGTTCGACCGTGGTGACGGGTTCGACGGTCGCGTCCGGGAGCCACCGGGCCGCCTCGGCCGGCGGGACGTGGAGGATCGCCTCACCCGTGCAGGGCCAGCCGTCGCCGTCCGATCCGCGAAAGCGTGCGTCCACGAAACGGACAGCGTCGCCGTTCGGGATGGAACGCTCGCGAAAGGGGCCACCGCCCGGTACGCGGGGGCGCAGGCGGTCGAGGCGGAAGATCCTCCAGTCGTCCCGGTCCAGATCCCACGCGACGACGTACCAGCGGCCGTCGCGGGCGACGAGGCCGTGCGGCTCGGCGCGGCGGGCCGGACCCGCGGCGCCGGCGTAGTCGAAGCGCAGCACCTTCCGCTCGCGGACGGCGTCGCTGACCGTGGTCAGGATCTCGGGCGCGACCGGCTGGTCCGGGGATACGGGCCGATCGAACCGGAGGCCGTCGATACGGTGGCGGAGGCGCGAGGGCATCACCTGGCGGACGGTGCGCAGCGCGCGGCTCGCCGCCTCCTCGATGGCCGCGCCGGACGCGCCGGCGTTCTGCAGAGCGACAGCGACCGCGACGGCCTGCTCCTCGTCGAAGAGCAGGGGCGGGAGCTCCGACCCCGCGCCGAGCCGGTAGCCGCCGTCGGGGCCCTTCACCGCCTCGATCCGGTAGCCGAGCTCGCGCAGACGCTCCACGTCGCGGCGGACGGTGCGCGTGGTGACGGAGAGTCGCTCGGCGAGCGCCGCACCCGGCCAGTCGCGGCGCGACTGCAGCAGCGAGAGCATCGCGAGCATCCGGGAGGAGGTGGCGGTCATGCTCCTGATTCTCGCGGAAGAAGAGGACCGATCGCGTCCTCTTCCGCTGCGAGGCTGGCGTAGCCGGGACGGACCCGGAACCGAGAGGACATCATGACCATCGAGACCACCACCCACCTGAACTTCGCCGGCGGCCGTGCCCGCGAGGCGCTCGACTTCTACGCAGCAGCGTTCGACGGCACCGCGACCGCGACCACCTACGGCGAGCTCGGGATGGCGGCCGACGCGCCCGACGCCGGCCGCGTCGTCTTCGGCCGCGTCGAATCGCCGGCCGGGCTGCGACTCATGGCGTACGACGTGCCGGGTGCTGCCGGCGCGACCGCAGGCGGCAGCACGCGCCGCGAGAACGGCACGACGATCACCGACCAGTCGTTCTTCGTCTCCGTGCGCGGGTCCAGCCTCGATGAGGTCCGTGGGTACTGGGACCGGCTGGCCGTGGGCGCGACCGTCGTCGAGCCGCTCGCCGCCTCCGCCTGGTCGCCCGGCTTCGGGATGCTCACCGACCGCTTCGGCGTCACTTGGGTGCTCGACGTGGCGTGACGGTGGACCGTGCGGGCTCGGGTGCACTTAGCTGGAGGCATGCCCGAGCCCGTCAGTCCGTTCCGCGCCTCCGTGGTCCAGTTCGAGGCCGTCCCATCCGACACCGCGGCCAATCTGGCGACCGTGCGGCGGCTGGCGGCGGAGGCTGTCGCCGACGGCAGCCGGCTGGTCGTCTTCCCCGAGATGTGCCTGCTCGGCTACTGGCACCTCACGAAGAAGACGGCGGACGAGCTGCGCGCGCTGGCCGAGCCGGCGGACGGCCCGCTCGTCGCCGCCCTGAGCGCGCTGGCCGTCTCGCTGGACGCGGGGATCGGCGCGGGGTTCCTGGAGGCGGGGGACGGCACTCTGTACAACTCGTACGCGGTCTGCCTGCCGGACGGGAGCGTCCACATCCACCGCAAGCTCCACGCGTTCGAGCACGAGGCGATCTCGAGCGGCGACCGGTACACCGTGTTCGACACGCCGTGGGGCATCCGGATGGCGACGCTGATCTGCTGGGACAACAACCTCGTCGAGAACGTGCGGGCCGTCGCGCTGCAGGGAGCGACCGTCCTGATCGCGCCGCACCAGACCGGCGGGACGAACTCCCGCAGCCCGCACGGGATGAAGGTGCTCCCGGCGGAGCTGTGGCGCAACCGCCACGACGATCCGCAGGCGCTCCAGGACGCGGTCGACGGGCCGTCCGGTCGCGGCTGGCTGATGCGATGGCTGCCGTCGCGCGCCCATGACAACGGCATCTTCGTGCTGTTCGCCAACGGGATCGGGCAGGACGACGACGAGATCCGCACCGGCAACGCGATGATCCTCGACCCGTACGGCCGGATCGTCGCGGAGACGCCGGTCGCCGATGAGGCGGTCGTCACCGCTGACCTGGACCTCGACCTGCTCCCTCTGGCGACGGGACGCCGGTGGATGCTGGGCCGGCGGCCGGAGCTCTACGGCATCCTGACCGAACGCTCCGGACTCGAGCGGGATGCTCGCACGGCGCGGCACTCCGCCGACCCGGTGCCGGGTGACTTCCGGGTCGGCGGGTCCGACTAGTCCTGGTTGCTGAACGCCGCGTCGAACGACGCCGTCGGCTGCTTCCAGAGCAGCGAGCGGATGTAGCCCACGGCCTCCTTCGCGCCATGCAGGCGGTCCATCCCGGCGTCCTCCCACTCGATCGAGATCGGGCCGGTGTAGCCGATGGACTCCAGAGCGCGGAACGCATCCTCCCACGGCACGTCGCCGTGCCCCGTCGAGACGAAGTCCCACCCACGGCGCGGGTCGCCCCACGGCAGGTGCGAGCCGAGCACGCCGGCGCGGCCGTTCTTCGGGCGCAGCCGCGTGTCCTTGCAGTCGACGTGGTAGATGCGGTCCTGGAAGTCGACGATGAACCCGACCGGGTCGATGTCCTGCCACATCATGTGCGACGGGTCCCAGTTGAAGCCGAAGGCCGCGCGGTGGTCGATCGCCTCGAGAGTGCGGACGCTCGTCCAGTAGTCGTACGCGATCTCCGACGGGTGCACCTCGTGCGCGAACCGGACGCCCTCGCCGTCGAACACGTCGAGGATGGGATTCCAGCGGTCGGCGAAGTCCTGGTAGCCGCGCTCGAACACCTCTGCCGGGACCGGCGGGAACTGCGCCACGTACGGCCAGATGCTCGACCCGGTGAAGCCGACCACCGTGTCCACGCCCAGCTTGCGGGCGACCTTCGCGGTGAGCTTCAGCTCCTCGGCGGCGCGCTGACGCACGCCCTCCGGGTCGCCGTCGCCCCAGACCTTCGAGCCGACGATCGCCTGGTGGCGGAAGTCGATCGGGTCGTCGCAGACCGCCTGGCCCTTCAGGTGGTTGGAGATCGCCCACACCTTCAGGCCGTACCTGTCGAGGATGTCGAGGCGGCCCTGCAGGTAGGCGTCGTCCTCGGCTGCGCGCCAGACGTCGAGGTGCTCGCCCGAGCAGGCGATCTCGAGTCCGTCGTAGCCCCACTCGGAGGCGTACTTCGCGACCTCCTCCAACGTCAGGTCGGCCCACTGGCCGGTGAACAGGGTGACCGGGTGCGTACGACCCGCCGTGTCGTCCGTCGCGGAGGCGTCTGTCATCATTCCGTTCCCATCTCGATCCAGGTGCCCGACTCGGCCGAGTCGATCACCGCATCCGTGATCCGGACCGCCCGCAGGCCGTCCGTGAAGCGCGGCAGCCCGTCCGGGCTCTCGCCCGCGACCGCCGCGAAGCTGTCGGCGACGAACGCGTTGAACGCGTCCTGGTAGCCCTGCGGGTGCCCGGAGGGCACGATCGACAGCCGCGCCGCGTCGTCGCTCAGCTGGTCGGCGTCGCGCGGGATGATCAGGCTGCCCTTCCGGCGGCCCACCCACAGCGTCTCCGGCTGCTCCTGGTCGAACGCCACACTCTCCGCGCTGCCCGCGATCTCGAGCCACAGCCGGTTCTTGCGACCGGGGGCGACCTGCGAGACCAGCAGTGTGCCGAGCGCTCCCGAGTGCGTCTCGACGACGACCGCCACCGCGTCCTCCGTGGTGATGTTCGCGTGGGAGGCCCGCTCGGCGAAGACCGTGCGCTTTGTCGCGGAGACCCGGCTCACGCGGTCGCCGCTCACGAACTCCACGAGGTCGACGAGGTGGGACCCGATGTCGGCGAAGGCGCGGGACCGGCCGCCCTTCTCGGAGTCGACACGCCAGTTGTCGTCGCCCGCGCCGAGCAGCCAGTCCTGGAGGTACGACGCGTTGATGCTGAGGACGCGGCCGGCCTCGCCGGAAGCGAACCGCGACCGCGCCTCCCGCACCAGCGGGTGGAAGCGGTAGACGAACGGAACCGTCGCCGTGCGCCCCTCGGCCGCGGCGACCAGCGCCTCGGCGTCGGCGACCGTGGTCGCGAGCGGCTTCTCGCAGATGACGTCCTTGCCGGACTCCAGCACGGCGGAGGCCTGCTCCGCGTGGAGCGCGTTGGGTGTGGTCACGTGCACGACGTCGATCGTGTCGTCCGCGAGCAGCTCGTCGAGCGACCCGTATGCCCGCGCGATGCCCAGGCGCTCCGCTGCGGCCGCCGAGCGCTCCGGCGTGGACGAGGAGATGCCCGCGAGCTCCGCGCGTGCCGCCCGGGCGGCTCGCGAGTGCACCTCGGCCATGAAGCCGCCGCCGACGATCGCCACCCGGAGCCGCGCCCCGGCCGCGCTTTCATCCCGCCGCGTCAGTCCACCGCTCACGGCGGCGATGTGCGGATCCGTTCCCTCGCTCATCTCCGCGCCCTACGCCAGGGTCGCCGCGCGCGGGTCCCAGTCCTCCGGCAGCGCCGGCGCGACCTCGACCGTGCTCTGGACCTCGACGGGCGTGCGGGACTCCCCCGCCTCGATCGTCGACACCATGATGTCGAGCACGTGGTACGCCTGCTCGCCGGAGGCGCGCTCCGGGATACCCGCGCGGATGGCGCGGGCCAGCTCCACGACGCCGATGCCGCGTGTGACGGTGGTGCCGGTCGACGGGTACGTCTCGATCCCGTCCGCACCGTGCACGATGAGCTCGCCCTCGAAGGTGTTCGGGTCGGGCACGACGAGGGTGCCGTCGAGCCCGGCGACCTCGAATTGGGTACGACCGAGCTTCGAGTCGAAACTGAAGACCGACTGCGCCGTCTGGCCGCTCTCGAACTCGTAGAGCGCACTCACGTGCGTCGGAACGGTGACGGAGAACGACTCGCCTGCGCGGGGGCCGGAGCCGATCACGCGGCTCTCTCGGGCCTTCGAGGCCGTCGCGCTCACCCGCGCGACCGGACCGAACAGCTGCACCAGAGCGGTGAGGTAGTACGGTCCGATGTCGAACAGCGGGCCGGCGCCCTCCTGGAACAGGAAGTCGGGGTTGGGATGCCACGACTCGGGGCCGGGGCTCTGCAGCAGCGTGAGCGCGGTGAGCGGTGCGCCGATGTCGCCGTTCTCGACCAGGCGGCGGGCCGACTGGATGCCGGACCCGAGGAAGGTGTCCGGCGCGGTGGCGACGCGGAGGCCCTTGGCGTGCCCCGCATCGAGCAGCTCGCGGCCACTGGCGCGGTCGAGGGCGAAGGGCTTCTCGCTCCACACGTTCTTGCCCGCGGCGAGCGCCTGCAGGGCGACCTCGACGTGGACCTTCGGGATGGTCAGGTTGACGACGATCTCGATCTCGGGGTCGGCGAGCAGCTGCTCCACCGTGCCGGAGCCGGGGACGCCGTACTTCTTCGCCTGCGCCCGCGCGCGGTCCACGTCGATGTCGGCGACGAACCGGACATCGAGGTCGGGGAAGCTGGTGAGGTTGCCGAGATACTCATTGCTGATGACGCCGGCGCCGATGACGCCGACTCCGACCGCGCCGCCGCTCATGCGAGGCCCTTGGAGGAGAGGAAGGCGAAGCTGTCGGCCACGGCCTGGAAGCGGTCACCGCGCGAGTCGTCGAGCTCGATGACGCGCAGCGCGTCCGGCGCCGCGGCGATGATCTGCTCGATGGGGAGCGAACCCTGGCCGACCGCGACCTGGTCCTTGTTGTCGTGGGTGCCGGGGCCGTCCTTGATGTGGAGGGCGACCACGCGGTCGCCGAGCTTCGGCAGATAGGCGACCGGGTCGGCGCCTCCGACGGCCACCCAGTAGGTGTCGACCTCGAGGACGACCTCGGGGGCGAGCCTCCCGGCGAAGAACTCGAGCGCGGTGACGCCCTCGATCGTGCTGGAGATCTCGTGGTCGTGGTTGTGGTACCCGACGCGGATGCCGTGGCGCGCGGCCACCTCGGCGGCGGCGTTCAGCTGGTCGGCGGTCTGCGCCACGTCCTCGGCGGACTGCCACTTCTCGGGCGCGACGAACGGGTCGATGACCGTCTGGATGCCGAGCTCCTTCGCGGCGCCGAACACCTCGTCCAGATCGCCGCCGATGAAGCCCTGGTGGGTGGTGGGGGCGCTGAGGCCGGCCTCGTCGAGGCCCTGGCGCAGCGCGTCGCCGAAGCTGAGGAAGGCGAACGGCTCGACCTGGGTGAACCCGATGTCGGCGATCCGCTTGAGGGTTCCGACCGTGTCTTCGGTCAGGAGTTCGCGGACCGTGTAGAGCTGCACGGAGACTGGGGACGTCGACACTGTTCTCCTCGTCGAGTTCGTTGCGGGGTGGAGGCGCCGAAAGGGGCGCGTGACCATTCAAGCGGGACTTCTGCCGGGTGTCAATCAAAAGTCGACTGACGCATGCATATCTTTGGGCTGCGCGACGACACTGTGGTTCAATACCGTCATGACCGACAGCGCGCGCGATTCTGCGCTCGTCGCCGCAGACGCCGCCGAGTTGCTGACGATCCTGCGCGACGGCGTGCCGCGCACGCGCGCGCAGTTGGCCGAGCTGACGGGCATGGCCCGCTCGACCATCGCGTCCCGCATCGACCTGCTGACCAGTGCCGGACTGGTCATCCCCGCGGGAGACGACCCGTCCTCCGGCGGGCGGCCGCCTGCGCGCATCCGCTTCCACGCCGAATCACGTGTTGTCCTCGCGGTGGACCTGGGCGCGACGCACGGTGTCGTCGCCCTCGCCGACCTGTCCGGCGCCATCATGGCGAGCCGGTCGGAGCGCCTCTCGATCGCCGACGGGCCGGAGGAGATCCTGGACTGGGCCCTCGAGGTCGCCTGCGAGCTGTACACCGCCTCCGGCCGCCGGCCCGAGGACCTGATCGGCGTGGGCGTGGGCGTTCCCGGTCCCGTGGAGCACTCGACCGGCCTGCCGGTGAACCCGCCGATCATGCCCGGCTGGGACCGGTTCGACATCCCGCGCTACATCCGTCGGGTGTTCGACGTGCCGGTCCTGGTCGACAACGACGTGAACCTCCTCGCGCTCGGCGAGCAGACCCTGATGTGGCCCGATGAGACCGACCTGCTGTTCGTGAAGGTGGCGACCGGCGTCGGCGCTGGCATCATCAGCGGCGGCCGGCTGCAGCGCGGGGCGCTCGGCTCCGCCGGCGACCTCGGGCACGTGCGAGTACCCTTCGGCACGGACACCCCCAGCCATGGCGAGCAGGATGCGGACCTCGAGGCCCTGGTGAGCGGCCCGGCGATCGCGCGCACGCTTACCGAGCTCGGCTTCCCCGCCTCGACCAGCGACGACGTGGTGGAGCTGGCACGCACCGGCAATCCGCGCGTTCTCGAGGCCATCCGCCAGGCGGGCCGCGACCTCGGCGCCGTGGTCGCCACCTGCGTCAACCTCCTCAACCCCTCGGTGATCGTCGTCGGCGGCAGTCTTTCCCGCGTCGGGGAGCAGCTCCTGGCCGGGATGCGGGAGGTCGTCTACCAGCGCTCGACGCCCTTGGCGACGCAGCACCTGACCATCACCCAGTCGCGCTCGGGAGAGACCGGCGGCGTGATCGGCGCGGCCGTCATGGTCGTGCAGCGCGCGCTGGATCCCGGCACCGGGACGCCGCGGTCGCTCTTCCGCTGACATCTTCTCCACTGCGCTCATCCGACCACCATCGAATCGATTCGAACCCCGAAAGGAGCCCCATGACCACGAACAGCGACTCCCCCGGCCGCCCCCTGCGCGCCGGTGTCGTCGGCCTCGGCTGGGCCGGCCAGCAGCACATGGCCGCCTACGACGCCCTGCCCGGCGTCGAGCTGGTCGCCATCGCCGGCATGGAGGACGGCCCGCGCGCCGAGCTCGGCGAGAAGTACGGCCTGACCCGCCTCCACCGCGACTGGCAGAACCTCGTCGCCGAGGGCGACCTGGATGTCGTGAGCGTCGCCGTCCCGACCTTCCTCCACGCGCCGATCGCCGTCGGCGCCCTCGACGCCGGCCTGCACGTGCTCAGCGAGAAGCCGATCGCGCGCACGGCGGCCGAGGCGCAGACGATGGTGGACGCGGCCCACCGCGCCGGCCGTGTGCTGGAGGTCGCGTTCAACCACCGCCGCCGCGGCGACATCGAGGCGCTTAAGGCCGCGGTCGACTCCGGTCAGATCGGCCGGCCGTACCACGCACGCGCCATCTGGCTGCGCCGGGCGGGCATCCCTGCACTCGGCAGCTGGTTCACCAACCGGGAGATGGCGGGCGGCGGTCCGCTCATCGACATCGGCGTGCACGTGCTCGACTACGCGCTCCACCTCTTCGGCGAGCCGAAGGTGACGGCCGTCTCGGCCGTGACGCACGCCGAGCTGGGTATCCGCGGACGCGGCGGCGCGACCGCAGGCAAGCAGCAGGTCGGCTCGGCCTACGAGGTCGAGGACCTCGCCAGCCTCCTGCTCCGTCTGGACGGCGGCGGCTCGATCGTCATCGAGACCAGCTGGGCGGCGTACCGCCCGGCCGGCGACGAGTTCGGGATCACCCTTTACGGCACAGAGGGCGGCGCCGACCTCCGCGTGGTCGACTACGCGCCGTCCGGAGAGCTCACGATCTTCACCGGCGAGGGCGAGCAGAGCGAGGACATCTCGGTCACCGCCGACCCCGGCCGTGGCCACCTGGCGGTGGTCGAGACCTTCCTCGAGCACGTCGCCGACGAGCGCGCGTGGTCGAACTGGGACGGGCGGCTCGCGCTGGAGCGCGCCCGCATCATCGACGCGGCCTACGAATCCGCCCGCATCGGCGCCGAGGTCCGCCTGGCGCCCGCCACCGAAGGAGCTTGATCATGACACTGCGCGTCACCGTCTGGAACGAGGGCGTCCACGAGGCGACCCAGCCCGAGATCGCTGCGATCTATCCGCACGGCATCCACGGCGCCATCGCCGAGGGGCTCAGGGAACTGCTCGGCGACGAGGTGGCCGTTCGCACGGCGACCCTCGACGACCCGGAGCACGGACTGAGCGAGGAGGCGCTGGCCGGCACCGACGTCCTCCTCTGGTGGGGGCACATCGCGCACGACCGCGTCTCCGACGAGGTCGTGGAGCGTGTCCGGCGGCACGTGCTCGGCGGGATGGGGCTGATCGTCCTCCACTCGGGC
>JAEWJG010000030.1 GCA_023386675.1 Actinomycetes bacterium | reverse complement strand
GCCGGCTGGCCGTAGGGCTGGGCGTAGCCCGGCGCGGGCTGCCCGTAGGCGGGCTGGGCGCCGTACGGCTGACCCGGCTGCTGGCCGTAGGGCTGCTGGCCGTACGGCTGCTGCCCGTAGCCCGGCGCGGGCGGCTGCTGGCCGTAGCCCGGCGCCGGCGGCTGCTGGCCGTAGCCCGGAGCGGGCGGCGGCACGGCGCCGGTGTCACCCGCGGGCGGGGCGGGAGGCGGCGGAGGGACCGAGCCGTTCTGGGTGTTCGGGTCCACCGGGTCGGTGGGAGCGTTCGGATCGGTCATGGGACCCATCTCCTTCATCGTGGAAGCGTGCGGTCGGCGCCTCGCCGGAAGCACGCTTCCTGAGAGAACGCTGTAACAGTTCCATGGTGGCAGGGTCCTCGCGAGGGTGTCAACGCACGTCTCAGCGGGCGACCTGGATCTCGGTGACCGGAAGGGTGGAGTCCGCCGAGAAGGTCAGCTCGCTCGGCGCGTGCCCCGCTTGGATGAGCTGGGCGCCGAGCGCCGCGATCATCGCCCCGTTGTCGGTGCACAGCGACAGCGCCGGGATGCGCAGCGCGACACCTTCCTCCGCCGCACGCTGCACCGCCAGCTGCCGCACCCGCGCGTTCGCGACGACGCCGCCGCCGAGCAGGAGGCGCGGGACGTCGTGGTCGCGGCACGCGGCCAGCGCCTTGGTGATGAGCACGTCGACGACCGCCTCCCGGAAGGACGCGGCCACGTCCGCGACGGGCACCTCCTCGCCCGCATCCTGGCGCTGCTCGACCCAGCGTGCAACGGCCGTCTTAAGGCCAGAGAACGAGAAGTCGTAGCGGTGCTTCTCGAGGTCCTTCGGGCGAGTCAGCCCGCGCGGGAAGCGGATCGCCCTCGGGTCGCCGTCCGCGGCCACCCGGTCGATCTGCGGGCCGCCGGGATACGGGAGCCCCAGCACGCGGGCGACTTTGTCGAACGCTTCCCCGGCCGCGTCGTCGATGGTCTCGCCGAGCAGCTCCACATCCGACACCAGATCGCGCACCAGCAGCAGCGAGGTGTGGCCGCCCGAGACCAGCAGCGCGATGGTCGGCAGCTCGACGGGATGCCCCGGGCCGCCGGACGCGTCGAGCAGGTCGGCGCCCACGTGGCCGACCAGGTGGTTGACCGCGTACAGGGGCTTGCCGAGCGACACGGCGAGCGCCTTGGCCGCGCCCACGCCGACCATGAGCGCACCGGAGAGCCCGGGGCCGCTGGTGACGGCGATCGCGTCGACGTCGGCCAGCTCGATGCCCGCGTCGGCGACCGCCGTGCGGAGGGTCGGCTCCAGCGCCTCCAGGTGGGCCCGCGCCGCGACCTCGGGGACGACGCCGCCGTACCGCGCGTGCTCCTCCATCGAGGAGGCGATGGTGTTGGCGAGCAGGGTGGTGCCGCGGACGATGCCGATGCCGGTCTCATCGCAGGAGGTCTCGATGCCGAGGACGAGCGGCCCGTCGGCGGGGATGGCGGAGGTCATGCGATGGTCGTCTCCGGGGTCGGGACGGTGAGGCGCATCACGAGGGCGTCCACGCCGTCCGGCTGGTAGTACTTCGGGCGCACGCCGATCTCCTCGAAGCCGAGCGCGCGGTACAGCGTCTGGGCTCCCGGGTTGTCCGCGCGCACTTCCAGGAACACCTCGCGAGCGCCGCGATTGCGCGCCTCGCCGATCAAGGCGAGCATGAGCGCGCGTCCCAGTCCGCGGCGGCGTGCGTGCGGCGCGACGGCGATGGTCTGGATGTCGCCCTCACCTCCGCCGCGCGGGGCCAGCAGTCCCGCGTAGCCGTCGATCCGCTCCGGCGTCTCCGGTTCGAAGGCGACGAGGTAGTAGCCGTGCTCCCCGGCGACCTCGGAGAGCATGGAGCGCTCGGACCAGGCGTCCGTGACGAAGACCGAGCGCTCGAGCTCCATGATCGCCGGGACGTCGGCGGCCTGCGCGCGACGCAGCTGGTACGCGGTCACGCCGTCACCCGCTTGGGCCCGGCAGAGAGGGTCACATCCGGCGAGCGCAGGTACAGCGCCTCGTCGGCGTCCATCGGTCGCTTGTGGGCGTAGCGGAGCTCGGCGAGCATCCCGAGCCGCCCGGCCGGCACGACATCGGTCTCGACCCGCGGGACCACGGGATGCGGCAGCTCGTCCGGCTTGGCGAGGCCCGGGCCGTCGAGCCGGATGGGCAGGCCCAGGTCGTCGGCACCGGAGTACGCGGTCCAGTAGCGCTCGCGACGGCGGGCGTCGGTCACCACGAGCAGCGGCCCGGACGCTCCCGTCGCGTACTGCTCGTAGGCGACCGCGTCGTGGCTGACCACCGGCACGAGCGGCTTGCCGGCCCCGAGGGCGAAGGCCTTCGCGGCGGCGATCCCGACCCGCAGACCCGTGAACGGGCCCGGGCCCATCCCGGCGACGACGCCGGACAGTGCGCGCACCTCGACGCCCGCGACCCGCAGCGCCTCGTCGATCAGCGTGCCGATCACCTCGGCATGCCGCATGGTGTCGGTCTCGATCACCTCGGAGATCACACCGGCGTCGAGGTCGACCACCGCGACGCTCGTGCCGGCGGAGGTGTCGATGGCGAGGAGCATGCCTCCAGCCTAAGCGGGATCGGCGGACCAGCGCGGCCCGAAGCCGGTGATCGTGACCGTGCGCGGCTCGTCCACCTCGTCGCCCTCGTCCCCGGTTCCGGGCGCCTCGTCGGCGCCGGTCGGCCGCTCGATCGCGACCTCCAGCCACGACTCGGCGACGCCGTCGAGCATCCCGCTTCCCCACTCCACGACGACGACCGAGCGGGCGAAGTCGATGTCGAGGTCGTCCAGCTCCAGGGCGCTCGACAGGCGGTACGCGTCCACGTGCACGAGCGGCGCACCGCCGGAGAGTCCGGGATGCGTCCGCGCCAGCACGAAGGTCGGGCTCGTCACCGGGCCGCGGACGTGGAGGCCCTCGCCGATACCCCGCGTAAGGGTCGTCTTGCCCGCGCCGAGCGGACCCGAGAGCACGACCAGGTCGCCCGCGCGCAGCACGGCGGCCAGCTCGAGGCCGAGCGCGTGCATGTCGTCCGCCGTGGCGACGTGGCGGGTGGCCGGCAGGGCGAGGCCGCTCACTGCGCTCCGCCCACGAACGTCCGCTTCAGCCGGCCGCCCAGACGCGTGACGATCTCGTAGTTGATCGTCCCCGCCGCCTCCGCCCAGTCGTCGGCGCAGGGCACGCCGGTCGCCGGGTCGCCGAACAGCACGACCTCGTCGCCGACCTGCACGTCGAGGTCGCCGACGTCGACCACGAACTGGTCCATGGCGACCCGCCCGCTGATGTGGAAGGTCCGTCCGCCGATCGACACCGGCCCGGCATTGGACGCGTGCCGCGGGATGCCCTCGGCGTAGCCGAGCGGGACCAGCGCGAGCGTCGTCTCCTGCGTCGTGCGGTACGTGTAGTCGTAGGAGACGCCCTTGCCGGCGGGCACGCGTCGCACCGCGGCGACCCGGCCGCGCAGCGTCATCGCGGGACGCAGCCCCCACTCCGCGCCGGAGCCCCCGCCGAACGGCGACAGGCCGTAGATCGCGATGCCGAGCCGCACCAGGTCGAAGCGCGCCTCGGGCAGGGTGAGCGCGGCGGCGCTGGCCGCGATGTGCCTCAGCTCGGGCCGGAGGCCGGCGGCAGCCGCGCGGTCGAGCGCGCGCTCGAACAGGGCGACGGCGGCGCGGTCGTCCTCGGGCGACGCGTTCGACAGGTGCGAGAAGATCCCGCGGACGACGACCGTGCCGTCCTCCTCCAGCTCGCGCGCCCGCGCGAACACCGCATCCCAGTCGCCCTCGGCGATGCCGTTGCGGCTGAGGCCGGTCTCGACCTTGAGCTGCACGAACACCGGCCCGTCGGCGCCCGCACCGGCCGCGGCCTCCAGCTGCCGTCGCGACGACAGCCCCAGGTCGAGCCGCGCCCGTGCGGCCGCAGCGAAGTCCTCATCCGGGTCGTGCAGCCAGGCCAGCACCGGCGCGTCGATCCCCGCTTCGCGGAGCGCCAGCCCCTCGGCGATCTCTGCGACGCCCAGCCAGTCGGCGCCACCGGCGAGGGCCGCGCGCGCGCTCTCCACGGCGCCGTGCCCGTAGGCGTCGGCCTTGACGACCGCCATAACGTGCGGCGTGCCGACCACCTGCCGCAGCCGGGCGACGTTCGCGGTCACCGCGTCCAGGTCGACGACGCGCTCGCGGAACGCCGTCACGGCGCGCACTCCGTCACGACGAACGCCGTCGCAACTCCCGCGTCGTGCGTCATCGACACGTGGATGCGCACGATCCCGCGCTCGCGCACCTGCGCCTCGACCACGTTATGCAGCACGAACCCGGGGTTCCTCTCCTCGTCGGGGACGATCTCCATGTCGTGCCAGCGCACGCCCTCGGAGCCGCCCAGCGCCTTGATCAGAGCCTCCTTCGCCGCGAACCGCGCAGCGAGGGAATGCACCGGCAGCAGCCGCTCCGCCTCGGTGAACAGCCGCTCGCGCAGCTTCGGGGTGCGTGCGATCGACCGTTCGAAGCGTGCCAGATCGACGACGTCGACCCCGATGCCGGCGATCACGGCGTCACTCGACGGTGACGGACTTGGCCAGGTTGCGCGGCTGGTCGACGTCGAGGCCCTTCGCGGCGGACAGCTCCATCGCGAAGATCTGCAGCGGGATGACGGCCAGCAGCGGCTCGAACAGCGGCGCGGCCAGCGGGATGCGGATGACCTCGTCGGCGAACGGCAGCACCGCGGCGTCCCCGGCCTCGGCGATCGCGATGACGCGGGCGCCGCGGGCGCGGATCTCCTGGATGTTCGACACGACCTTCTTGTGCAGCTCGTCCGACCAGCGCGGGCTCGGCACCACCACGAAGACCGGCTGACCCGGCTCGATGAGCGCGATCGGCCCGTGCTTCAGCTCGCCGGCGGCGAATCCCTCTGCGTGGATGTACGCGAGCTCCTTGAGCTTCAGCGCACCCTCCAGCGCGATCGGGTAGCCGACGTGACGGCCGAGGAACAGCACGGAACGAGTGTCCGACATCCACTTGGCGAGCTGCGCGATCTCGGCGTGCGACTCGAGCACGGTCGCGATCTTCTCCGGCACGGCCTGGAGCTCGTCGATCGCGTCGCGCTGCTGCGCCGCGGACAGGGTGCCGCGGATTCGCGCGAGGTGCAGGCCGAAGAGGTACAGCGCGGTGATCTGCGCGACGAAGGCCTTGGTCGAGGCGACCGCGACCTCCGGACCGGCGTGCGTGTACAGCGCCGCGTCCGACTCGCGCGGGATGGTCGCGCCCTGCGTGTTGCAGACCGAGATCGCCTTGGCGCCGGCGTCGCGGGCGTACTTGACCGCCATCAGCGTGTCCATGGTCTCGCCCGACTGGCTGATGGAGATGACCAGCGTGCCGTCGGTGAGTACAGGCTCGCGGTAGCGGAACTCGTGGCTGAGCTCGACCGTGACGGGCACGCGCGCCCACTTCTCGATGGCGTAGCTGCCGACGAGTCCCGCATAGGCGGCGGTGCCGCAGGCGATGATCGTGATGCGGTCGATGCCGGCGAAGTACTCGTCGCCCAGCGCGTCCAGCTCGGGGATGTGGACCGTCTCGTCGACGAGGCGGCCGCGCAGGGTGTTGGCGACGGCGTCCGGCTCCTCGGCGATCTCCTTCGCCATGAACGACGACCAGCCGCCCTTCTCGGCGGCGGACGCGTCCCACGCGACCTCGAACGGCTCGACCTCGACCGGCGCGCCGGCGAAGTCGGTGACGGTCACGTCGTCCGGCGTGATGGTGACGATCTGGTCCTGGCCGATCGCCATCGCGCGGCGGGTGTGCTCCACGAACGCGGCGACGTCGGAGCCGAGGAAGTTCTCGCCCTCGCCCAGGCCGATCACCAGCGGGGAGTTGCGCCGAGCGCCGACGACCACGTGCGGCTGGTCCTGGTGCATGGCGAGCAGCGTGAACGCGCCCTCGAGCCGCGAGACCACGGCCTGGAACGCCTGCGGCAGGTCGCCGGTGCGGCGGTACTCGCGGCCGAGCAGCACGGCCGCCACCTCGGTGTCGGTCTCCGACTCGAACGCGAACCCGTCGGCGAGCAGCTCGTCCTTCAGCGTCGCGAAGTTCTCGATGATGCCGTTGTGGATGACGGCCAGACGGCCCTCGTCGCCCAGGTGCGGGTGCGCGTTCACGTCGGTCGGGCCGCCGTGCGTCGCCCACCGGGTGTGCCCGATGCCGGTCTGGCCGTTCGGGATGGGGTTCTCCTGCAGGTCCTCGGTCAGCACCGAGAGCTTGCCCGCCTTCTTCGCGGTGCCGAGCGCGCCGTCCGGGCCGATCACGGCGATGCCCGCCGAGTCGTAGCCGCGGTACTCCAGGCGCTTCAGACCGCCGAGGAGCACCTCAAGACTCTTGTCGGTACCGACGTACCCCACGATTCCACACATGGGGTCGAGTCTATCGTGGGTACAGGTGAGGCCCCGCTGAGAGCCGCACCCCTAGACTTGGGGACCTATGCTTCCCCACGGAGACTCCTCCACCCCGTTCGTCGAGCTGAGCCGCTCCGACTGGGCCGAGCTGGCGGAGAACACGCGCCTCCCGCTGCAGGAGACGGAGATCGTCCAGCTGCGCGGACTCGGCGACGTCCTGGACATGCGCGAGGTCGAGGAGGTCTACCTCCCGCTCAGCCGCCTCCTCAACCTCTACGTCGGCGGCGCGAAGCAGCTGCACCGCGTGACCAGCGACTTCCTCGGTGAGCG
The DNA here is from genome assembly GCA_023386675.1 of Actinomycetes bacterium. Taxonomy (GTDB): domain Bacteria; phylum Actinomycetota; class Actinomycetes; order Actinomycetales; family Microbacteriaceae; genus Leifsonia. The sequence goes on along the minus strand of JAEWJG010000030.1, from coordinate 4,799 downwards.
CGCCGCGAGCACGCCGTTCGTCATCGGCGTCGCCGGCTCGGTCGCGGTCGGCAAGTCGACGATCGCCCGTCTGCTGCGCGAGCTGCTGTCGCGGTGGGACGACACCCCGCGCGTCGAGCTGGTCACCACGGACGGGTTCCTGCATCCCAACGCCGAGCTCGAGCGGCTGGGGCTGATGGACCGCAAGGGCTTCCCCGAGTCGTACGACCGCAAGGCGCTGCTCCGCTTCGTCACCGCGGTCAAGAGCGGGGCCCCCGAGGTGCGCGCGCCGTTCTACTCGCACCTCAGCTACGACATCGTCCCCGATGCCGAGATCGTGGTGCGCCGTCCGGACGTCCTCATCGTCGAGGGACTCAACGTGCTTCAGCCGGCCGGAGGCGGCAACCGGCTCGCGGTCAGCGACCTGTTCGACTTCAGCGTCTACGTGGATGCGCGCACCCGGGACATCGCCCACTGGTACGAGGAGCGGTTCCTCAAGCTGCAGCGCGGTGCGTTCGCCAATCCCAAGTCGTACTTCCACCGCTACGCGGAGCTGACGGAGGACGAGGCGCGGGCGCGGGCCGCCTCCATCTGGTCGCGCATCAACGAGCCGAACCTCGTTCAGAACATCCGGCCCACCCGGTCGCGGGCGAAGCTGGTGCTGCGCAAGGACGACAACCACGCCGTCAGCTCGGTACTGCTTCGCAAGCTCTGAGGTCGTTAAGCCCGACGCTCGAATGCCTGTAGCCGTCAAGCTCTGGCCCTGCATGCATGCACCCCGTAAGCATGAAGCATGCCTGCTCCCCGCTCCCGCGCCGCCGAGGTCTTCGGCCGCCGCGTCCGCGAGGCGCGCATCGCGCTCGGCATGAGCCAGGAGGACATCGCCGGGCTGGCGGACATGCACGTCACCAACTACGGCCGCGTGGAGCGCGGCGAGGCCAACTCCGAGCTGCACACCATCGTCCGGCTGGCGACCGCCCTCGACGTCGACCCGGGCGAGCTGATGAAGGGCCTCTACGGTCCGGAGATGCTGCCCGACCGGTCGCGGGCGTACTCCGTCGCCGACTTCCTCGCGGCCCAGCGGGAGCACGAGAAGCGCTGACGCGTCAGAGCGCCAGGCGCTCCCGCACCACGTCCGCGAGCTCGTCGGCGAGACGCTGTGCCGTGTCGTGGTCCGCGGCCTCCACCATGACGCGCACCAGCGGCTCCGTGCCCGACGGGCGCAGCAGCACGCGGCCGCTGTCGCCGAGGGCGCTCTCCGCCGTCTGCACCGCGGTCTTGAGGCCCGCGTCGGTGTGCACCGCGTGGTGGTCGACGTTCTTCACGTTGACCATCACCTGCGGGTAGATGGTCATCACCTTCGCGAGCTCGGCCAGGGACTTGCCCTGACGCGCCATCTCGCTGAGGAGGTGCAGGCCGGTGAGGATGCCGTCACCGGTCGTCGCGAACTCGCGCATGATGACGTGGCCGGACTGCTCGCCGCCGAGCGAGAAGTCGCTCTCGTTCATCGCCTCCAGCACGTAGCGGTCGCCGACGGCGGTCTCGACGACCCGGATGCCGTGCTCGCGCATGGCGAGCTTGAGGCCGAGGTTGCTCATGACCGTCGCCACGAGGGTGTCGTCGCGCAGCTTGCCGCGCTGCTTCATCCCGACCGCGAGGATCGCCATGATCTGGTCGCCGTCGACCACGTTGCCCTCTGCGTCGATCGCGAGGCAGCGGTCGGCGTCGCCGTCGTGCGCGATGCCGACGTCGGCACCGGCGGCGAGGACGGCCTTCGCCAGGTTGTCGAGGTGCGTGGACCCGACCCCGTCGTTGATGTTCATGCCGTCCGGCGCGTCGCCGATGACGGTCACGCGGGCACCGGCGTCGGTGAAGACCTCCGGCGAGATGCCGGCCGCGGCGCCGTGCGCGCAGTCGAGGACGACGTGGATGCCGTCGAGCCGGTGCGGGAGGCTGGCCAGCAGGTGGAGGACGTACCGGTCCTCGGCGTCAGCGAAGCGGCGGATGCGGCCCACGTCGGCGCCGGTGGGCGTCAGCTTGTCGAGGTCGAGGTGCTCCTCGATGCGGTCCTCGACGATGTCCGGGAGCTTGGTGCCTCCGCGGGCGAAGATCTTGATCCCGTTGTCGGGCGCCGGGTTGTGCGACGCCGACACCATGACGCCGAAGTCCGCGTCGAAGTCGGCGATCAGGAACGCGGTGGCCGGCGTGGGGATGACTCCCGCGTCGTACACGTCGATGCCGGAGCTCGCGAGCCCGGCCGCGACCGCGGCGGAGAGGAACTCGCCCGAGACGCGGGGGTCGCGGGCGACGATCGCCGTCGGGCGCTTGCCGGCGGCGCGCCGCGCCTCGGCGCTTCGGCCTTGCGTCAGTACAGCAGCAGCTGACTGAGCAAGGCCGAGCGCGAGGTCGGCGGTGAGACTGCCGTTCGCGAGACCGCGAACGCCGTCGGTTCCGAAGAGGCGGGGCATGGACCGAAGCCTAGACGCTCGTGAGCGTCAGCGCTTGGAGAACTGCGACGCCTTGCGGGCCTTCTTGAGACCGGCCTTCTTGCGCTCGGTGACGCGGGCGTCACGGGTGAGGAAGCCGGCCTTCTTCAGGGTCGGTCGGTTGTTCTCGCGGTCGATCTCGTTGAGAGCGCGCGCGATGGCCAGGCGCAGGGCGCCGGCCTGACCCGAGGGGCCGCCGCCGGTGATACGGGCGACGACGTCGTACGAGCCGATCAGGTCGAGGACCTTGAACGGGTCGGTGATCAGCTGCTGGTGCAGCTTGTTCGGGAAGTAGTCCGCGAACTCACGGCCGTTGACCGTGATGGTGCCGGCACCCGGGACCAGGCGCACGCGGGCGATGGCCTCCTTGCGGCGGCCGACGGCCGCGCCGGGCACGGAGAGGACGGGACGGGGCGCGGCCGGGGCCGCGCTCTCGGGGGTCTCGGTCGAGTAGGACTCGACGTTCTCGACCTGGGCCGAGTCGATGCTGTCTGCGATCTTCGCCACGGTGGTGATAATCCTTTGTCTCTAAGTCGTGAAGGTCTGGGGCCGCGTTACTGGGCGACCTGGCCGAGCGTGTACGGCTTCGGCTGCTGGGCGGCGTGCGGGTGCTCGCTTCCGGTGTAGACCTTCAGCTTGCGGAGCTGGGCGCGACCGATGGAGTTCTTCGGGAGCATGCCGCGGACGGCCTTCTCGACGGCGCGGATCGGGTTCTTCTCCAGGAGCTCCGAGTACGTGGTGGCCTTGAGGCCGCCCGGGTAGCCCGAGTGGCGGTAGGCCTTCTTCTGGAGGAGCTTCTGACCGGTCAGGGCGACCTTGTCCGCGTTGATGATGATGACGAAGTCACCGGAGTCCATGTGCGGGGCGAAGGTCGGCTTGTGCTTGCCGCGCAGGAGTGCGGCGGTGTGGCTGGCGAGACGGCCGAGCACGACATCGGTCGCGTCGATGACGACCCAGTCGCGCTGGATCTCGTCTGCCTTCGGGGAATACGTGCGCGTCACAGTAGTGGCTGCTTTCTGTCTCGAACGGAGGTGTTCGTGAATCCCGCTCCGATGGGGGTTCGCATCCCGATGGGATGGGAACCGTGCCGGTGGAGGGCTCACGTTCGTATGTCGCGCCGCAGGAGGCGCGGACACCAAAGATCAATAGTACGGGAGCCGGGTGGATGCGGTCAAACCGGCGGAGGCGGCCTCATCCGTAGGGCTGAAATCGGCCGCAGACGCTGCGACCCCGCGCACGGTCCACCGTAGCGTTGGCCCATGAGCTCGCTCCTGGAACGCGGTCGCTGGCTGGCCGAACCCGCCCTCGCCGTCGTCTTCTTCGTCTTCTGGGCGTTCGCCGAGGTGGGCCGGCATCAGCTCCTCCCCGGCTCCCTTCGCACCGAGTTGCCGTTCTGGACGGCGCTTCTGGTGCTGTCCTGCGCGATGGGCCTGTCCCGGCTCTCGCCCGTCGTCGCCATGTCTCTGGCGACGGCGGTCCTGATCGGTCAAATGCTCGTACCGACCGCCATCTTCGGAGCACCCGCCGTCTATCTCGGTTACCTGCTGGTCATCGCGGTCGTCGCGGCGACGCTGCGCGGCCGGATGCGCGTGGTCGCTCTGGCGTTCGCACTCGGCGCCGGACTGTCGGCCGCCGGCTTGCTGGCGTGGGGGCTGGGGATCGGACGCGGCGAACCGGCCGGCCGGATGATGTTCTTCGTCCTCTGCGCCGCGGCTGCGGCGGTCGCCTGGTCGGCAGGGGCGCTGACCGGCATGCGCTCTGCTCATCGCGAGAGCCGCGCGCAGCTCGCGCGGCTGTCGGGCGAGCTCCGCGTCGCCGAGGCGGAGGCGGTGGTCGCGAGCGAGCGGGAACGGGTGGCGCAGGATGTCCACGACATCATGGCGCACTCGCTCGCCGTGGTCCTCGCCCAGGCCGACGGAGCACGCCTCGTCGCGAGCGACCGGCCACGCGCCGCGGAGGAATCGCTCGCGACCATCACGGAGACGGCACGGTCGTCGCTGACCGAGGTCCGGGTCCTGATCGAGACGCTCGTGGGCGGCCCCGACGCTACCGGACATCCCGGCCTCGCCCAGCTCGACGAGCTCGTGGCACGCCTGGCCGACTCCGGCCTCACCGTCTCCCTCGAGCGTTTCGGCCGCCCCGTCGCGCTCACCGCGTCCCAGCAGCTCGCCGTCTACCGCATCGTCCAGGAGTCCCTCACCAATGCGCTGAAGCACGCCGGAGCGGGGGCCGTCGTCCGCGTCGCGCTCGACCAGCGGGAGGACGGCGTCTCGCTCTCGGTCGCCTCGCGCCCAGCGGGTGCCGCCGTCACGACCGCGCCCGGCACCCCGGGCG